>CAZVKP010000001.1:0-49436 GCA_964627635.1 uncultured Calditrichaceae bacterium
GGTAGACCTTTCAGCTCAAATGGCACTTTACGCGAAATACATGATGTTCATCACTAGTGAAATCGGCGCCGATTCGCTAAACAATGTCTATACACACCGTTACCGATTATTGGTTCGGATTATCAATGGAAAAATGTGGGATAAAAATCACTCGTTTTATTATGATATTACATCTGAAGGGAAAAAAATATCAGCAAAAACCGTGGCTGCATTTTGGACATTGATGTCTGAGGTGGCTACTCTTCCGCAGGCCAGAAAGTTGGGAGAGCATTTGAACAACCCGGAGGAATTTTACCGCGCACACCTCTTTCCCACTTTATCTGCCGATCACCCGGATTATGACCCTGCCGGTCGTTACTGGCGTGGAGGTGTATATGCCCCCACAAACTACATGATTATCAAAGGGTTGGATATGTACCCTTTAAGAGAACTGGCTGCCGCCGCAGCCCTGAATCATGTGGAAAATGTTTATCAGGTATATAAAGATTTTCAACCTGTTGCAGACAATATTGCTGATGAAGAAAAAGACGGTGCTTATCAGACTATTTGGGAGTGTTATGCACCGGATACTATACAACCGGCAACACGTCAGAACGGCAAATTGCTCTGTCAGCAGGATTTTGTAGGTTCTTCCGGGTTAGGACCGATAGCTTTGTTGTTGGAAAATGTGATCGGTTTGCAACCGTCAGGTCCCCGGGATGAGCTGCACTGGAATCTGCGCTTGCGTGAAAAACACGGTGTGGAAAATTATAGTTTTGGGAATAACCGCACAGATATCATTTGTGAAACGAATAAATTGCCGGTGGAGGCTGCTCAGATATTTATTAAGAGCAACAGCCCTTATAATTTGATCGTCTCATCTCAAGTGGGGGTGAAAACATTTGAAGTGAAAAAAGGCGAAAACCGATTTATAATTAAGCTATAATGTGATTCGTAATCCTATTGTGGCTGTTTTTTGTGTTTTAATTTTCAATTATTTGTCTGTTTTTCAAGTTTTAATTGAGTTTGAATTGAAAATTCTGAGTGGATTTATCAAAAGTAGGGTTTCATTCAGAACAAAATTTAATCCTCATTGTGCACGAAACTAAATTATTCTTGATTTTTTTTAACCTTTATTGTATTATAATTGCCAGCAAATTATTGTTTTTCATCAGATAAATGAAGTTTGTTAGCTTGAATTATAGGTAACGGAGTTCTAAAACTATTGAATTAATGATAGGAGTCAGCCACATTAAAGTTAATAAAATAGCACTTGGTTCGGATCATTCCGGCTTCCAGCTAAAAGAAATTTTCAAAAAGTACCTGGAAACACGTGGCTACCAGATTGTGGATTGTGGAACTCACAGCACCGAGCCTGTGGATTATCCACTTATTGCATACAAAGTTGCCAAACTTGTCTCCGACAATTCCTGCGAACGAGGTATTATGATCGATGGCGCCGGGATTGGATCTGCCATAACTGCTAACAAACTGCCAGGTGTACGGGCAACACTTTGTTATGACTTTTCATCTGCTCGAAACAGCCGGGAGCATAATGATGCGAATTTCCTCACTTTGGGAGCTGGATTGATTGGTGAAGGGCTTGCCAAACAAATTGTTGAGCTTTGGTTAACAACCGACTGTACCACCGAAAGGTATCTTAAAAGAGTCCAACAAATCAAAGATATTGAAGAAGGAAAAATTACCGTGAACCAACTGCCAAATAATCCACCTGCAAAAGTTTCGCCTGCCCAAGAATCTAGTGAAATTCAGCCGGAAGAATTGCAAAAGATTGTCGATCGGATCCAATCTCTGTTAAAAGAAAAATTTGGTGTCTCCCTGAATGATCTTGACAATCTTCACCCTGCGGATGTAATGGATGGCCGTGGTGTGGGCGTCGAAAAAAATACCGGGGCTATGCGAGATTTTATTAATATGGGTGTAGGACGAGTGTCCTGTTCGCTTGGAAATGGAAAAGATATTCCGCAGGATATCGTTTGCTTTATTGATCACACTCTCCTAAAGCCGGCGGCTACCGAAACTGACATAAGCCAGTTGTGTGAAGAAGCGTTACAGTACCAATTTGCTTCTGTATGTGTGAATCCAAGTTATGTAAAGCTTGCAGCAGATATCATTAAACAGTCCCCGGTAAAGGTCTGTAGTGTTGTTGGATTCCCATTTGGTTCACATACACCTGAGGTAAAGGCTTTGGAAGCCCGGCAGGCTATACGACACGGCGCACGGGAAATTGATATGGTGATTAATATCGGTGCTCTGAAGAGTGGTAACGATGATTTGGTGTTTCGGGACATCCGTGCTGTTACGGAGGCTTGTGAGGACGGGAGTGCTCTTAGCAAAGTAATCCTCGAAACAGCACTTCTGAGCGATGAGGAAAAGATTCGGGGCTGCCAGATTGCTCGCCGGGCGAAAGCGGATTTTGTTAAAACTTCCACAGGCTTCGGGCCGGGTGGTGCCACTGCCCATGATGTGGCGTTAATGAGTGAAGCTGTGAAAGATTCAAAAATGGGTGTTAAAGCGTCGGGCGGTATCCGCAGTTATGCCGATGCCAAGAAAATGATTAGTGCCGGTGCAACCCGTATCGGAGCCAGTGCCGGTATTCAAATTGTGAAAGAAGCCAAGCATTTAACAGAGTCTTGATTGTGACAAATAGAAATATTTAATCTTCAAGCAAGTGCTAACTATTTCATAGAGGAGCATGTTTTGGTAGATTTAAGATCTTATGTTTTTCTTGATAAACTTCAGCCGCAATATGCCGCATTTCTGGGGACTGTGGCTCAAGGATTCTTACCCATTGCCGGGATGGCTTCACTGTATGTGGAAATTTCGCCTGGAATTGAAATAAATCGCATCACGGATATTGCACTGAAATCAACCCGTGTAACCCCGGGGATGCAGATTGTGGAACGTCTTTACGGCCTTTTGGAAATCCACTCCGAATCACAGGCGGATGTGCGACAGGCGGGGGCAGCAGTATTGCAAGCGTTGGAACTAAATGAACAGGATCGTCACAAACCGCGAGTGTTATCCAGTCAGGTGATTCGCCGTATGGACGATCACCAAACACAACTAATCAATCGAATGCGGCACGGCAACATGATTATTCCCGGTCAAACTCTTTACGTAATGGAATTGGAGCCGGCGGCTTATGCGGCTTTGGCTGCGAATGAGGCGGAAAAAGCCGCCGAAATTAATATTCTGGAAGTGCGGGCATTTGGTAGCTTTGGGCGTGTATATTTAGGTGGTGAGGAAAGGGATATCGACGTTGCCTGGCGTGCAGCCCAATCGACCATTGAAAATGTAAGCGGCAGAGTTGTGGAAAAACGGAAGTAGAAATATTTATACTGATCAGAATGCATATCGGGAGGATGGGGTTGAGGTTCATTTAAAATTAAAATTGTATATTTATTAATAAAGCTGACCTTATGATACAATTATTTTAAAATATTGATTAATAATTAAATTTATTAAATGATTAGTGAAGGAGGTAGTTCAAATGGCAGAAGCGTTAGGACTGATTGAAACCCGCAGCTTTCCGGCGATGGTAGAAGCCGCGGATGCGATGGTAAAAGCAGCAAAAGTAGAACTGGTAAGTTATGAAAATACCGGTGGTGGATATGTAACTGCCGTAATCCGGGGCGATGTGGCTGCAGTCCGGGCTGCATGTGAAGCAGGACAGGCCGGGGCATCCAAAGTTGGAGAGATTATCGCTGTTCATATTATTGCGCGTCCGCATACCAATATTGATTTGGTTCTGCCGCTGGGCCGGAAAAAAGAAGCTGAGTCGGAGATGAAAAAGTCTTCAAAATAATTCTGCTTGAAGCGTATTCCCGACATTTTTTGGAACTGGCAGCAATATGTAAAATTGTGAAATAGATGAATATTTTTAATTCTCTTTTATTTCATCGATGACGTTAATGTTTGTTCCGAAAATGATTCCAATTTTTTGGTTGCAGGTTTTAATTTAGCCCATTATTGAGGATAATTAGGATAAGACTCCAAAATGTGTTTTGTAAAAGGAGAATAAATGGTTCTGGCAAAAGTCATCGGAACGGTGGTATCCACCAAGAAAGAACAAAGTATGGAGGGAATGAAATTCCTCCTGCTTAAAGCCGTTGATCTGGAGGGAAATCCGAGTGGCGGCCATGTAATTGCGGTGGATGCAGTTGGTGCGGGAGTGGGGGAAATGGTTTTATATGCATCCGGAAGCTCGGCTCGACAAACAATAATTACAAAAGATAAGCCGTGCGATGCAGTGATAATGGCGATTGTGGATAATTGGGAAACGGATGGCAAGATAAAATATAAAAAGGGTGTGGATGATTGATAACAATATCTCTTTCCCAATTAGAGTTAATTAACGAGCAAAATATCAGAGGTTTGACATATTGAATAAACTTACCGATGAACAGATCGAACTCATTGCCCGTCAGGTTGTAACACGCATGAGTGAGAAGAGCGATTCAGGAAAACAGCCGTCAGACGATACCCGTTATGATGAATTAAGTGTGGGTGTATTTCCTGATGTGAATTCTGCTGTGGATGCTGCACATAATGCCCAGAAACGCTTGATGGAACTGTCTTTGGAAAAGCGTGATGAAATAATTAGTGCCATTCGGGAAAAAATGCTGGCGCATGCCGGGGAATTAGCAGCAGATGCAAATACCGAAACAGGTGTGGGTCGAACCGAAGATAAGGTCATTAAGAACCAACTGGTCACAAAGAAAACTCCAGGTACTGAAGACCTTCGAACGGCTGCGAAATCGGGGGATCGTGGACTTACCGTGTATGAACGTGCGCCTTATGGTGTTGTTGGTGCTATTACCCCAAGTACAAATCCCACCTCCACAATTATTTGCAATACAATTGGTATGGTAGCTGCCGGCAATGGTGTGGTTTTTAATGTTCACCCTTCTGCCAAAAATGTTTCCGTTAAAAATATTTATTTGATTAACCAGGCTATTATTGAAGCAGGTGGTCCTGCAAATCTGGTGAGCACTGTGGCGAATCCGACAATTGAAAGTGCTCAGGAGTTGATGCAGCATCGTCGAGTGAGAATATTGGTTATTACCGGTGGAGCCGGGGTTGTGAGAGAAGCCATGCGGAGTGGCAAACGGGCAATTTGTGCAGGGCCGGGTAATCCACCTGTGGTTGTTGACGAAACTGCGGATCTGGAGAAAGCGGCACGTGATATTGTCTTTGGAGCTTCGTTCGATAACAATGTAATTTGCACTGACGAAAAAGAGGTTTTTGCAGTTGCCACAATTGCAGATCGTCTGATCCGGGAAATGACCCGGCATAAGGCTGTGTTGTTAACCCCGGTGCAGGTTCGTCAACTGGACAGAGTCATTTTTAACGAGACCAAAGGTCCGGGAAAACCGGGAGTCATTAACCGTGACCTGATTGGCAAAAATGCGGGTGTTATTTTATCGAAAATTGGTGTAACAGCCGGCGATGATATCAGACTGGTAATAGCAGAGGTGGAGAAAGATCATCCGTTGGTCTGGACCGAACAGATGATGCCGGTGCTCCCGGTGGTAAAAGTTTCAAATGCGGATGAAGCCATTGATTTGGCTATTCGGGCGGAGCACGGTTTTGGGCATACCGCAGTCATGCATTCACGCAATATTGATAACTTGAGCCGTATGGCACGGGAAATCGATTGTAGTATTTTCGTTAAGAATGGTCCGACACTGGCAGGCTTGGGGTACGGTGGAGAGGGATACTGTTCGTTTTCCATTGCCAGTCCCACTGGGGAAGGGATGACCGGACCACACAGCTTTACCCGTGAAAGACGATGCGTTCTGGTTGATCATTTTCGGATTGTTTAACATTTTAGGTTGACGTAATGAGTCCTTTTTCAGACAGTGAATAACGAAATTTTACAATAGAACATATCCGTAAGGAATTTAAATGGATCAAGTATCAGATTTGCAGAAAACATATCCGGCTATAGCATTGATTGAATTCAACAATCTTGCAGATGGTCTCACCGCTGGTGACGCCATAGTCAAAAAAGCACCGATTGCCATGTTAAAGTCGGGAACGGTAAGTCAGGGGAAATTTTTAGTCCTTATTGGCGGAACAACTGCTTCCGTGCGGGAATCCTTCCGGGAAGGTCTGAATGTTGGCGCTCAAAGTGTAATCGATTCATTGTTTCTTCCGGATATTCATCCTCAGGTGCATCAGGCAATTTTAGGTGAAAAAAGGTCGATTTCGGGAGATGCATTAGGCATTGTAGAAACCACTACGGTTGCTGCTATTCTGCAGGTTGCAGATCCCGGGGTGAAGGGGGCAGACGTTGATATCGTTGAAATGCGGTTGGCGGATGGTTATGGGGGAAAAGGTTACACCTTGTTTACCGGTAAAGTAGAAGAAGTGGAGGCAGCCATCGAAATTGGCTGCGGTACCTTACAACAGGATCGCAGGGTAACTGTTTACAAAAGAGTGATCCCACTAATCCATCGGGATATGATTCATGAATTGGAAAGTAGTTTACGATTTAGTCAATCCCAAAAGCTAAATCTTGCGGACGGAGAAAAGTAATATGTTGCTCGGAAAAGTTCTCGGCACAGTTACACCAAGTTTAGTTTACCAAGGATTAGAAGGTGTTCCCTTCTTAATTATACAGCCACTGAATAAAACACAAAAGCCGGAAGGCAAACCACTCATTGCAGCAGATTCCACCCGCATGGCGGGACCCGGAGAGTTAATCTACTATGAAGGTGGCAGGGAAGCGGCACTGGCGCTCGATCCCTGGTTTGTTCCGGTAGATCACACCATTGTGGGAATTGTGGATGAAGTTAATATAAACCAGCAGGAGAATGAATAGTGAAATTAGGTAAAGTTGTCGGCGACATAGTTTCTACCATTAACCATCCCTTTTATGATCATAAAAAACTGCTTGTTGTTGATCAAATCAAACCGTCAGGTGAGCCGAAAGGCAGTTATTTAATTGCGGTGGATTCCGTTGGAGCGGGAGTTGGAGAAACTGTTTTAGTGATTGATGAAGGGAACTCTGCCAGACAGATTGCCAATACCCCCGGAGCTCCTGTGCGTTCAATTATCATGGGTATCGTGGATGAAGTACAATTTAGTCAAGTTTTCATTAACACCGGGCTTAAGCCCGGTGTTAATGGGAACCACCTTTCTACCACCGAACCGTTTTAACGGTTTCTTCAGAATTTTATCTCACTGGCGTACAAAGACAACCGGATATTACGACTAAGTCAGGATATCTGAATTTGTTGTAATGCCTACATAAGAATTGATTAGATTTTCGTTTTAAATACGGATTGATATTTTTTTACTAAAATTGGAAAGCACTACTAAACACCGCTATTTGTCTACTGGCACGGATACTACCAAATCTAAAAAATATTCCCTTCTAAAAATTTTAAAAACTTGCTTTATTTTTAATGAATTGTTAAATTGAATTTAATTTGTTAGTAATTATTTGTTATTTCTAAACTTAACTATGATTTTTAGATGATAGGACAACGGACTTTCCATCATTTATCTCCTCATCAGTCACTCGAAAAATATTTATCTGACATCAGTCAGATCCCCCTGATTGATGCAGAAGAAGAGGTTCAACTCACCATTCGCATCCGCCAAAACGACCAGGAAGCTCTCAACATTTTGGTGCGGTCGAATTTACGTTTTGTGGTAAAAGTTGCCAAAGAATACCAGAATCAGGGATTGCCTCTCATGGATTTAATCAATGAAGGAAATCTGGGACTCATTAAAGCCGCAAAACGATTTGATGAAACCCGTGGATTTCGATTCATATCTTATGCAGTGTGGTGGATTCGTCAATCAATTTTGCAAGCGTTGGCAGAGCAGGCACGGGTAGTAAGACTCCCCTTGAACCGGGTTGGACTCATAAACAAAGTAAATCAGATTATCAGAGAACTTGAGCAGGAATACAATCGGGAACCCACAACAGACGAAATATCAAATATCCTCAAAATTCCCAGCGCGGATATTAAGAAAGCATTAAGCAATGGAAGCTTTCATCTATCCCTCGATCAACCGTTTTCCAATGCCGGTGAAGGAAACATGAAGGATTTGCTATCGAATCCCAATTCTCAAATGCCGGATGCAGATTTAATTAAAGAATCCTTGAGTATGGAAGTTAGACGGGTATTGAAGACCCTGTCCCCTCGTGAAGAAGAAGTGATCAAAATGTATTTCGGAGTTGATATTGAGCGCCCATTAACTTTGGAAGAAATTGGAGATCGCTTAAATTTAACCCGGGAACGAGTCCGCCAGATCAAAGAACGAGCGCTTGTTCGATTGCGGCATCAGTCCCGTTCACAAAATCTAAGGTTGTTTCTGTAACCCTTTATAGTTATTTTCACAACCACTTAATTATCTGGAGGTTGAAGTGTCGAAGAATTTAATGACCAGTGTTTCTGGTGTTCGCGGAATTATCGGAGAAAGCCTTACACCTGAGGTGATTGTGAAATATACATCTGCTTTTGGTCAGAGATTGCAGGGACAAAAAGTAGTGGTAGGTGGCGATCCCCGAATCAGTTTCCGATTTATTTTCCCTTTAGTGAAAAGCACCTTAGTTGCCTGTGGATGCGACGTGGTGGATATCGGGATAGCGTCAACTCCCACCGTAGAACTTGTAGTCGAAAAAATGCAGTGTGGGGGTGGGCTTGCCATCACGGCCAGCCACAATCCGATTCAATGGAATGGACTCAAATTTATTGGTCCGGATGGAATGTTTCTGCCCGAGAAAGAAATATTTACCTTATTCAATGAAGCGGATTCGAAAAAAAGGGCTTATGTTAATTATGATAAATTGGGAAAAGAGGAATCTTATGATAAAGCCATTGACGACCACCTGAAATTAATTTATGAGTTGCCTTATATTAAAATTGATGAGATTCAAAAGAAAAAATTCAAAATTGTATTGGATTGTGTAAATGGTGCTGGCGGCACTATTATTCCCAGAATGTTAAAAGACTTGGGCTGTGAGGTAATAGAACTAAATACCGAATTATCTGGTATTTTTGCACATGCCCCTGAACCGGTTGCTCAAAATCTGGTAGATCTTGCAGTGGCTGTCAAGGAAAATAATGCTGATTTGGGAATTGCTGTGGATCCGGATGTGGACCGTCTGGCAATTATTGCCAATGACGGAAATCCGTTAGGGGAGGAGTACACATTAGCACTGGCAGTCAAGTTTTTATTAAGTAAAAAATTGGGGTATGTGGTGGTTAATCTTTCCACTTCCCGTGTAATTGATGATATCGTACAATATTATAATGTGCTGCTGTTTAAAACAAAAGTGGGCGAAATTAATGTCTCTCAAAGGATGAAAGAAGTGGAAGCGGTGATTGGTGGAGAAGGCAACGGAGGCGTTATTCTTCCTGATGTCCATCTGGGGCGGGATGCACCGGTAGGTGTGGCACTCATTCTCCAGGCATTGGCAGAATTCGATGGAACTATCGCCCAGTTGAAACAAAGCTTACCCCAATTTTATATTTTGAAGGATAAAGAAAATATAAAAAATATCGATGCGGACCGGGTAATTGAACATTTTGCTGAAAAGTATAAAGATGAGCAATTGGATTTGACTGATGGATTGAGAATTGACCGGGCGGATTCCTGGATTCATATCCGTAAATCCAACACCGAGCCCATTGTTCGCCTTATCGTGGAAAGCCGGACGCCGGAAATTTCCTGGCGAATTCTGCAGGAAGTAAAAGAAGAAATCAAGGGATTACAGGTATAATTAAAAATACGATGATCGGAGTCTTATTTATAAAAACTGAATACTTAGAATATTCCTTTAAAAATTGAGAGGGCGGCGCTTTTGTCGCCCTTATACTTTTTGTATGATACACAGAAAATTTAATAATTGATATGACTGCTTACGAAATTATTGCTAAGAAACGGGATAACCGGATTTTAACCAAAAAAGAAATACATTTTTTTATCAATGAATATTTAAAAGGTACCATCAAAGATTATCAAATGTCCGCTCTACTGATGGCGGTTTTCTTTAATGGTATGAATGATGAGGAACTTTTTGCGATTACCGAGTCTTATTTAAATTCCGGGAAAATACTGGATTTATCGGAAATTCCCGGTATCAAGATTGACAAACATAGCACCGGTGGTGTGGGAGATAAAGTTTCAATTGTGCTGGCACCTTTAGCAGCCAGTTTGGGCGTCCCAGTACCAATGATCTCCGGAAGGGCGTTGGGGCACACCGGCGGCACCCTGGATAAATTAGAATCAATCCCGGGATTTAATGTTTTCAGCACCCTGGAACAGTTTAAAAAGCAAGTTTCCGAAATTGGTGTGGCAATGTTGGGGCAAACCGATTCCATCGTTCCGGCGGACCGCCAGATTTACGCCCTCAGAGATGTGACCGCCACTGTCGAATCGATTCCACTGATAACCGCCAGCATTATGAGTAAAAAAATTGCAGAAGGGATTGATGGATTGGTGCTGGATGTAAAATTTGGCAATGGTGCATTTATGAAAGAACCCGAGAAAGCAGAACTCCTTGCCACTTACCTGATCAAAGTGGGAAAAGCGTTCAACAAAAAAATGGTGGCACATCTCACCGCAATGGATCAACCACTCGGTTATAAAATCGGCAATTGGCTGGAAATTTTGGAATGCTTGGATTGTTTCCATGGAAAAGGTCCCGATGATTTAATGGAGGTTATTTTAACTCTTACCCCTGAAATGCTGGTTCTGGGTGAACGGGCAAAAACTGTAGCAGAAGCACGTACTTTATGTGAACGAGCCATTTCTGACGGATCTGCATTTGAAAAATTTTTAGAGATGGTGGACCATCAGGGTGGGGATACAAGCTATATTGAAAATCCCGATAAATACCAGATGGCATGTAATAAGCAAGTTATAAAAGCCGATCGTGCCGGATATATTACAGCCTTTGATTCCCGTGAAATAGGACTGGCAAGTGTGCAGCTTGGTGCCGGACGTAAGCGGGCAGACGATCCGGTAGACCCTTCCGCCGGGATAATTCTCTTTAAAAAGATTGGAGATAAAGTTTCTCGGGATGAACCCATCATGGAAATGCATTCCAATGATGATAATGCTTTGATAGAAACTGCTGATAGATTAATTTCTACCGTTACCATCGAAGAAAATAAACCGGCTGACCAAAGATTGTTATTAAAGAGACTCAATGATTGATTACAAAATTTATTTCGTGGTTAAAGGAAGTCGACCTGGCCCCGATAAATTTCATTATTCATCGCATTCACAATTTCTTAATTTTTTGACCACGATTATTAGAATCTAACAATCTTTAGCATGGTCATTTTTGCGAATTTACTTCGTTTAAATTTTTAATTGTATACAAATAAATTCTTCCAAAAAATGTGATACATACTTGTAATTTCATTTCAGTTTTATTATAATTTGAAGCGTGAGTATAAAAACCAATATCTGTATGGTTCGTGAAAAAATACTTGATTTAGTTTTGCCTTAAATCTAAATTAAACTCCGCTAAAAAAAGGTGAGGATGCGTATCGAAATTTGTTAAGGATTATTAAATTTTAAGGTTTTGTTTTAAACTTGAAATTATTAGGTCAGAAATATGATCTGTCCTTAACAAAGATTGAAAGTGCATCCAATCGAGGGAACCGAATATCGCTTGGATGGTAAGTTGAGTATTCGGTTTTTTTTATTTATAAAATGGAGGTTTATGATGAGAAAACTCTTGTCCCTGATTTTGGTCTTGTTTTTCCTGCCGGCATTTTTTACCGGTTTATTTGCACAGGGTGAAGCCACAGTGCTATTTCTGATGATTAATCCTGGTGCACGACAAGGGGGAATGGGCGAAACTGGTGTAGCTCTTGCCGATGATGCAAATGCGATTTATTGGAATCCTGCAGGATTGGCTTTCCAGTATGAAGAACCTGAAGTGGACAGGAAAGGGGAAGCAACTTTAATGCATGTTAATTGGCTGCCCCAATTTAATTTGGGTGATATGTATTACGATTATGCCGCAGGCAGATATCATATCGAGGGTATCGGTATGGTTGGATTCGGGATTCAGTATATTAATTATGGCGAGAGTATCTTGACCGGTGAAGAGGGTCCCGAAGAGTTAGGCAGGTTCAATAGCAGCGAAGCAGCAGTGAGCGGGAGTTATGCACTTAAGGTGAATGACAACTTAGGTCTGGGGGTTAATCTGAAATATATCTATTCGCGTCTTTCACCCATCGATGTGTCTGTGGGAGCTGAAAAAGGTAAAGGAATCGCATCCTCTTTTGCGGTAGATTTCGGTCTCCTTTATAAGCCCGGATTTGCTGAGAAATTACGTCTGGGAGCCAACATAAGCAACATTGGCCCCAAAATTTCCTATGTGGACTTTGCCCAGGCAGATCCGTTACCCACCAACTTAAGGTTGGGATTTGCCTATCATCTAGTAAAGAGTGAATTTAATACTCTGACGCTGGCATATGATACCAACCGGTTATTGGTAAATCGTGACAGTACAGAAGTTGATGGGGTTTTTGAAGCCATGTTTTACTCCACATGGACCGGCAACAGTTTTTCCGATCAATTGAAAAAGTTTACCCATTCTCTGGGATTAGAATATTGGTATACCAACCTGATTGCTTTACGAGCCGGTTACTTTTATGAAGATCCTGATGCAGGTGGTAGAAAATTTTGGACCTTCGGTGGTGGTTTACGCTACTCAATATTCGGATTTGATTTCAGTTACATTTATGCATCTGTTGAAGATCATCCGTTATCGGACACTATGCGATTTTCGCTGGGCATAAAATTTTAAAGCTATAATTAAATGTGAAAACCCGGAGGGACTTATATTCGGGTTTTCACACGTGGAATTGGTTCTGCGTTAGGGAGAATTGGACGATTTTGATGAAAAATATCTGTTTGAAGGCTGCTTTTGTTGCGGTTCTTTTTGTTGTTCAAACCTCATACTCTATTCCATCTGGTTCAGATTCTGTCAATGTGCTGGCGGTCCGTGTTCAGTTTGCGAAGCAGGACACCAGTACTACAACCGGGGATGGTACGTTTGATTTATCTGATTCCGAAAATCAATTTAAAATTGATCCTCCTCCCCATAATCGAAGTTATTTCCAGGATCATCTAAAATTTCTGGAAAACTATTATTTCAAAGTGTCACACGGTCAACTTCACGTAACCGGAGATGTGTTTCCACTCGGGGAAAATGCAGCCTATCAATTGGACGAACCAATGACAAACTACAATCCCAACACCACACCGGATGCGATAAATAATGGCTTGGCTCGCTTGCTGAGGGATGCGATTCAAAAAGCCGACCAGGATCCGATCTGATCCCGCTATAGATTTTAGCCGGTATCAGAGTTTTATTGTTTTTCATGCCGGTGTGGGAAAAGATGTGGATTTGGGATTTGATGAAACACCACAGGATGTTCCATCGCTTTTTATCACCTCGAATTTTTTACAAACAAATTTAGGAATTTCCTCGATTTCAGTCGATAATGGTGCCGTGCAGGTTTCTAATGGAATGCTTTTGCCGGAAACCGAAAGCCAGGTGGGCATCGGATTGGGGTTGAATGGTATTCTGGTTGCCAATTTTGCATCTCAACTCGGTTTACTGGATCTGTTTAGTCCTGAGACACAGCGTTCCGGCATCGGACGGTTTGGCTTGATGGATGCCGGTCTGTTCAATGGAGATGGTTTGTTGCCTGCGCTCCCCTCTGCCTGGACCCGCATAGACGCAGGGTGGGAGACACCATTAGATATTTATTATTCCCCTGGAGACGAACTTACGGTTCATTCAACACTGTCATCTCATCCCCAAAGAATTTACCGGATACCAATCAATAAAAAAGAATATTTTTTAGTCGAGAATCGATATGCCGGGAGATTAAATCTGGATAGTTTAAGATTTGAAATGTCCCAAGGCCTGGATACTCTGGTTTCGGTAAAGGAGGTTTTAATAACCCATTTTCCCGATCAGGTATCTTTTAGTGAACGCGGTGTATTAGTCGATGTGAAAAATCCTGATATTGGCTTACCTGGCAGCGGTTGTCTCATCTGGCATATTGATGAAAATGTAATAGATGCCAATCGGGCAGCAAACCGGATTAATGCCGATCCCGATCACCGCGGGGTAGATTTGGAGGAAGCGGATGGTTCACAGGACATCGGGCAGGAGTTTGATTTTTTAAGCGCCGGCGCCGGTTCGGAAACCGGCTGGATTCTGGATATGTGGTATCAGGGAAATTCCGCACCTTTGTTTAAACAGGATGATAATGAGTTTTCGGTTAATACGGTGCCAAACAGCAGAAGTTATAATAACCGGGCGAACAGCCACGTGACGATCTCTAATTTTTCACGTCCGGATTCTGTGATGACGTTTCGGGTAAACCTAAATATTTTCCAACAAAATTTTCCCCCATCTGTCGACCCGGTGGTTTATGGGAAAGTAACCGCAATTAAAACCACAGATTTGGATTTTAACGGTTTTCATGATCTGATTCTTACCACGACGACGGGTAAAGTATTAGCTGTTGGTTCTGAAGGAAACAATTCCTGGGCAACAGATTCATTAGAAGTGTTAGATCTGGATGATGATTTAATACCACCACCGGCTTTATTTACTATTCCATCTCAACAAAGTGAGCCTCAAAAGGGAATGGTTGCGCTCACTCAATCCGGAAAGGTTTATGGTTTTGTTTTTACGCAACAAAAAACAGTGGATACCCTGTTTAAACCGTACCAGCTAAATTCACCAAATACTACACATCCACTTGCTTTTATAGATTCTCAGAGTGGTAGTAAAATTATTTGGGGAAACCAAAACGGAAACGTTTATCAACTTACTATCGATGAAAATACAGTCTCTTTGGATTCGCTGTTCAATGTAGGCGAAGGGATCCGATTTGTGCACCGTGATGGAGAAAATAATATTATTGTTACATCTTCAAACGGCAAAATATTTCAAAATCACGATATTATTAAGCAAGATGTATCGGCTGATTTTGGACCGGTTGGGGATGAATCCGTTATTTATGACAGAAATAATCAATTATACGCATTAACTCTTTCTGACGAGCTCTTCCAGCAGCAATTTGATTATCAGTTAAAATCACCGCTAATTGCGATTCCATTTGTGGACAATATTAAAAGCCCCTGGTACTTTGCCGGCGGACAAAACCGATTGTTTTCTTTTCGCTACAATTTTGCGCTAACGGAAAACTATCCGGTTAAAATTTTTCAACCGGATCGTAAAGCAAATCTAATTTTATCTCCCTTATTCGGGAAATTTTTCAGGGGTGATAACAGTGAAGACTTTGGCGTATTAATCAGCGATCCGGCTGGCAGTATAAATGGATATGATTTAAGGGGAGAGCTTTTTGTGGATTTTCCGCTGGTGACAGGAGACTCATTAAAAGTGAGTCCGGTATTGTTGGATATTGACGGTGATGCCGATGCGGAAGTAGCGGCAGTTACCAATGGTGGGCAACTTTATGTGTGGGATTTGAATTCCACCTTTGAAGAAAACGGGTGGAATCAGCTTTTTGCCGATGAAATGAACACCAATCGTATCGTTTCCACAGCCGGAATTGACTTGCCGGTTGATTCAAAAATATCTTCAAACCAATTATTACCTGAGGAAAAGGTATATAATTGGCCAAATCCCAATACCGAAAATCATACGTTTATTCGATACTATTTGACGGATAATGCAACGGTTTCGTTAAAAATTTTTGATATTGCAGGCGATTTGGTGCGGGAACTTGAGGCACCCGGCAACCCCCAGACATTTAATGAAGTCCGCTGGAATTTAAGTAATATCCAAAGTGGTGTGTATTTAGCCCGCGTGGAAGCCAAAAGTTCATCTGCCAGTGAGGTGAGGATCATAAAAATTGCAGTTGTAAAATAATCGAAACTAATTTTATTGTAGACGTTAACTTTTCAATATTTAATTGACTTTATAGGTTTGAACTTGAGTCTAAGCAGCATAATATCAAACAAATTTATACGAACATTTTTGTTCCAAATTGGGATTTTCTTTGTTTTTGCCGGCAATTTAAATGCCCAGTTTGGCAATTTTAATCATCCGGAATTGGTCTGGAAAACTTTTGAGACCGAACATTTTATCATTCATCATCACCAGGGGACAGACCATACAGCTCATAAAGTTGCCAGTATTGCTGAAGAAGTCTATCCTCACATCACTCAATTATACAAATACGCACCGGAAGAAAAAACCCAATTTGTGATTCGGGATACCGATGATTACTCAAACGGTGGTGCTTATTTTTATGACAATAAAATTGAGATCTGGGCGAAAAACATGGATTACGTGTTACGCGGCACACATGATTGGCTGCGGGATGTGGTGACACATGAATTTACGCATATTATTTCCATGAGAAAAGCGCTTAAATTCGGTTCCAGAATTCCTGCCGGGTGGCTTCAAATTTTCGGATATGAAGAAGAGCGACGGAACGATGTGGTCCGGGGGTTTCCTGATGTGTTAGTGTCCTATCCTATATCAGGAATTTCCATCCCGGTGTGGTTTGCCGAGGGGACTGCCCAGTTTCAGTCACCCAGCAAAAACTACGATTACCGGGATTCTCACCGGGAAATGATTTTGCGGGACCGGGTGGTAACCGGCAATCTGCTGGATTTGAATGAAATGAGTGTGTTCGGAAAAAACAGCATTGGAAATGAATCTTCTTACAATCAGGGATATGCTTTTGTCAATTTTTTGACCAAGACGTTCGGAGATAGCATTGTGCGGAAATTAGCGAAGCACTCCGGTGAACCAATCACGTTGAATTTTAACGGTGTAATAGAAAAAGTGACCGGAGTTGAGGCGGATAGTTTGTTCCGAATGTGGCATGGCTACCTGAAAGATAGTTATGAAACCCGTCTTACTTCAGTAAATAAAAATCTGCGAATCGGGAAATCATTACATGATGAAGGGATTGGTAATATTCACCCGATTTTTTCTCCGGATGGGAAAAAAGTAGCTTATTTGGAGAGCACTTCAGATTATCTCTCCGTAAATGGCCTGGCAATTTTAAATTTAAAGACCAATGAAAAAAAAGTTGTCGATGGGCCCATTGCATCCTCAGTGAGCTGGTCACCGAATGGTCGTTATCTCACCTATGCCAAACAGTCCGATCTTCAATCCAATGGCAGCAGTTACTACGATATTTACGTTTACGATTTAAAACGAAATAAAAAATACCGGATTACCAACGGATTCAGAGCAACCAATCCCGACTGGTCTCATGACGGTAAACGTCTGGCTTTTGTGGTCCACAGCGATGGAATGACCAACCTTTTTACCATGAAACCGGAGGAATTTGTTTGGCTTGACAAGGATGAACTTTGGCAAACCCGCTATTACGATTTATACAAACATGAATTGGTGAAAGAAATCCCATCGGAGCGAAGAGATAAGTGGAAAGAATACTACAGAAAAGTTGAATTTTTTGGTAAGGATATTCAGCAGTTAACCCATTTTACCAATGGAAGACAAATTTATCACCCGCGCTGGTCTTTGGAGGATGATCATCTCTTTTTTGATACCTCTACCGGTTTTGCACGGGACATTGCCAAAATCCCGGCGAAAGGTGGGGAATACGAATTAATACTGAATCGTAAATGCGATGAAAGATATCCGATAATTGATCCGGGAAGCGGAGAATTATATTTTGCGAGTGACAGAACCGGTATATTTAACATTTATTCATATAATTTTGAAACACGTGAGGTACATCCCCACACCAACGTGACCGGTGGTGCGTTTATGCCAAGTCTCAATGAGAGGGGAGATTTGGTTTATTCACTCTACAAAAATCAGGGATATAAAATTTATCGCATCCGCAAAGTAAATGAACTTCCCCCGAAGAATTTAACCTACGACCAAAATTATGAGGCTAAAATTCCAGAGATTCAGAGCTCAGATCGTGAAGTTGATTCCACACCGGCACAACCATACAATCGGAGTTTTGGACCCATCGGAATTATGCCCCGATTGTTAATCGATTACGGTACCATTAAGCCCGGATTTTATCTGTACACCAACGAAATCCTGGACAAAATGTTCTTTTTTGGCGGTGCGGATATAAACAAGGACAGGGAATATAATTTATTTACCATCTTTGAATTTAATCTTTGGAAACCAACCATTTTTTTCGAATTTTATAACCAATCTGCGAAAATCACGGATGAATTTTCCGATCCGTTTTCTGTATCTTCCGATGACATCGAAATTGATTTCAATTTGATGGAAGCGGATATTGGATTACGGGGAAAGTTTCGCAGACATTTTGATTGGGAATTAAGCTATATTTACAGCTTATATCGTGCCAAGATAAATACATTTGCATACAAAGAATTATCAACCGGAAAAATTTTTACTTCTCCCACCATTCGGTATTCTTATTTACGAGGCCATGCGCTTTCCTTGTCTCTTAAACGTGACCGTGTAGTGCAGTCGGTAGATCGTGCTATAAATCCACGCAGAGGTTATTATGCCTCCTTCCGATTTACACGGGAATGGAATAAATTTTTAGATGAGTTTGCCACAGACAGGGTAATTGGATTGGAAGTCTTTGAAGATTATAATTTTAACAGGATTGAATTGAATGTGGAACGTTATTTTCCGGTACCAATGACCCGGCGGCACTCTTTGAGTCTGCGACTTCAGGGTGGATATATCGATAAACCAGTGGATGATTTTTTCAATTTTTTTGCAGGCAGTTTGGTTGGTTTAAAGGGATATTCCTATTACAGTATTGAAGGCCGAAAAATGGCGATTGGTTCGGTAACCTACCGTATGCCCCTGGTGCGTAATTTGAATTTCCAAATATTTAATTGGTATCTGGATAAAATCTACATCGGCGGTTTTTATCAATATGGCGATGCCTGGAATGATGGCGGTCCGACATTTGAGAATTTTAAATCTGATGTGGGATTCCAAATCCGACTGGAAACATTTTCCTGGTATATGTTTCCCACCCGGATATTCTTTGAGGCAGCATACCCACTTAAAGAAAATCAAAATCGAAAAATTGAATATCAACAGGATTGGAAATTTTATCTGGGAATTTTATTCGATTTCGATTTAAGAACAGATCATAAGAGATTCAGGAAATTACCATGAGATTCATCTTTAGTACATTTTTCGCACTCTTAATTTTAGTGAATTTTTGTATGGCACAATCTCCGTTTTTATGGGGGCAGGAAACGATTTTGACCAAAAGATTTGCGATGCGCCAGGAAGCCGCGACATCCGTACACACTTCCCCTCCGGAAATTGAAAACAAGAATATAGGCGGAGAGAAATCAATAAAAAAAGCAGTTATTCTTTCTGCGATTATTCCCGGAACGGGAGAATTCTACGCCAAATCTTACCTGAAATCTGCAATTTTTTTAGCAACCGAAATCGGTGCCTGGGCAGTGAACATCTCCTATATTCAGAAAGGAGATGAAAAAGATGAAGAGTTTAGGCAGTTTGCAGATGAACATTGGAGTGAACGCCGATATTGGTCTTGGGTTGCCTATAACGCTGCCATGGAAAATATTGCCGACGCACCTTTCGCGATTGAAGATTTAATACAGGATAACAGTGGTCGATATTTAATTCCTGAAGAACAATATAATTCGGAAATAATTGAAATATTGCGATCCATCGAAAGGAATGGACTCACTGGCTTCTCGCATCGATTGCCCAAAACGAAAACTCAGCAGTATTACGAAATGATTGGTAAATATCCGCATCAATTCGGAGCTGCATGGGACGATGCGACATTTAAATACTACGATCCTGAGACCATTACACCCAACTTTGATTTTTATCGGAATATGCGTCATAATGCGAATCGCTTGTATAATATAGCCCAGTGGGGATTAACGGTGGCGCTGGTCAATCATGTAGTATCTGCTATAGATGCGGGATTTACAGCTCGAAGCTACAATCAGAGCCGAGAACTGAAAATACAAATGAGTTACGAAAATTATTATTATAAAGGCCAATATTTAAATATGCTGGGTGTCGATGTTAAGTGGTAGTACTGTTAATTTTCAGTTCATAAATCAGTAAGTTCTAAACCCGAGGGAATAATTGATATTTAAATTTACAAATTCATTTTACATAGTTATGCTAAGTCTTGAAGGAAGCTCATGAAACTGATTTCATTTATTATAATTTTAAGCACTTTTTTTTCTTTCTCTTTTAGCCAGACTGCTTCTGAATTTAATGTTGCACGGGTAAAATCCCAACCAACAACTATGGAGGGAAATGAAGAGCCCGGCTTTAAAGCAAGATATGTTTTTCTGTCACTGCTGATACCCGGTGCGGGTGAGCTGTTTATGGGTGAAAGCAAGATGGCGAAAATATTTTTTGGAACAGATTTACTGCTGTGGGCGGGTTACTTCGGCACACAGGCATATGTGGATGTTTTGGGAAATGATTTTCGTACCTTCGCTACTGTACACGCTGATGTCGATGCTTCGGATAAGGAGGAGCAATATTGGATTGAGATTGGAAGTGCCGGTAATATTTATGAATATAATGAGCAAAAACGGGTGGATCGGCGTTTAAATGAAACACTTCCGGAAAATGATAAATTTTCCTGGCAGTGGGATTCACAGCAAAATCGGGAAAAATATAATGAGCTCCGGGTAAAGCAGCACGATTGGGAAAGACGGGCAACCTTTTTGATTAGTGGATTAATCCTCAATCGCTTGATAAGTGCAATAGATGTGGTCCGTTTGATTCGGAAAGATGAAAAAAGTGAGAAAAAACAAAAGTCTTCCTTGTATTTCAATTACCTTGATGATGTGCGTCATGGTGAGACCATGAGTCTGAACTTGCAAATGAGGTGGTAAAATGCAGGAAGAACCAGGGAAGAAAAGAATTTTAGTTACAGGAAGTTCAGGGTTTTTGGGTAGATACCTCATTAAATTTGCCCCCCGGGAGTATCATCTGATCAGTCAGTTTCGCTCCAAAAAACCCGAGCCGTATGGACGAGACCTCACTTTTCTCAAAATGGATTTTTTGTCAGAAAGCTTTAAAAATTTAGAAGATCTGAAACCCAATGTTATTATTCATACCGCCGCTATGGCATCTATTGATGATTGTGAAGTAAATCCGGATAGAGCCCGTCAAATAAATTATGATGTAACTCGTAGATTAATTGATTTTGCAAGTAACTTGGATATCCGGTTTATTTTTATTTCATCCGATGTCATATTTGATGGAGAAAGAGGAAATTATTCGGAAAGCGATTCTCCCAATCCGTTGAATATTTATGCTGAAACAAAAGTGGATGCAGAGCAATACATTCTTTCAAAAAAAGCAAATGCAGTTGTTGTGAGACCGTCATTATTTTATGGATTAGGACTTAACGGGCGACCATCATTCACTGAGACCATGTTAAGCAATTTACGTGCGGGAAAACAGGTATTCCTGTTTACCGATCAATACCGGACACCGGTATTGGTGAACAATTTAACCGATGCGCTGTGGGAATTGGTGAATTTGGACTTCACCGGCATCATCCATCTGGGAAATAATCACAGAATTTCCAGAATTTCGATGGGGCAATTGTTGTGTGAGTTGTTCAAACTGGATAAAAATCTTCTGGTGCCAGTGAAATCTTCTGAAGCAAAGTTAATTGCTAAACGCCCACTGGACTGTTCTTTGAATACCGACCTGGCATCTTCGCTGTTAAAAACCAGGTTTGTGGACTGCCATAGCGGATTTAACATTGCATACCATTAGAAACGGGTCATTTCCCGAATTTTTTTAACCCGTTCTTCGATATCATCCCGGCTAATTGATTTTAGGCGCTCGAAACTAAAGGATTCCACATTAAAAGAAGCGACGGTGCTGCCATACACTACCGCCCGCCTGATATTTTCCGGTGTTATCTCCTTTTCACTGGCGAGGTAACCAAGAAAACCCCCCGCAAATGTGTCACCTGCACCGGTGGGATCAATCACCTTTTCAACCGGATATGCCGGCACAAAAAACATATCATTCTCTGTTAGTAGAAGTGCTCCATGTTCTCCCTTTTTAATCACTAGTATTTTAGGACCTTGTTTGAATAGTCTGCGGGCAGCCTGATGGATTTGATAGATTCCGGTTAATTCCCGAATCTCTTCATCATTTAAAATCATTACATCCACTTTTTGGATAACATTTTCCAATGCCTTTTTACTACCGCTAATCCAAAAATTCATGGTATCCAGCACAGTCAGTTGGGGAGATTGTACACTGTTTAACACTTCCAATTGTAATTCAGGATCTATATTGGCCAGAAAGATAAAGTTGCTGTCACTATAGTTTGGCGGGATCTTTGGTTGGAAGGTTTCGAACACATTTAAATAAGTAAAAAGGGTATCTCTTTGATTCATATTTTCATGATATCGCCCGCCCCAGCGGAAGGTTTCTCCTTCCTCAACGGTAACTCCGGCGAGGTCAACCTTTCGTTCGTTCAGAAATTGAATATTATCCATGTTGAAATCCTGTCCCACCACTCCCACTACATTAACCGGGGCAAAGAAGCTTGCGGCAGTACTAAAATAGAGAGCGGAACCTCCCAAAGATTCATCAACTTTTCCGGTTGGTGTTTCCACACTGTCTATCGCAATGGAACCCACAACTAATATTGACATAATGTATTCCCTTCAAAAATTAAATTTGATATTCAAATGCATAAGTTAGTTGATGCGGGATTTGCTTAATATAAAGTCATATAATTATGTTGATCACATTTTCTCCGGTGCAGAAATTCCCAGTAAATGAAATCCATTGGCTAATACCGTCTTGCTTGCCAGGCAGAGGGCTAAACGGGCTTGAGTGATGGTTTCATTGTCAGTTAAAACCCGACATTCGGTATAAAACTTATGAAAAGCGGTTGATACATCTGAAAGATATTGTGGCATTAAATGTAAAGCAAATTCTTTACTGCAACGAACCGCAATGCGAGGGAATTCCATCAATTTTTTGATTAGCTGTAATTCGCTGGATTCAATCAAATAACTTAAATCCGGTTTTCCGTTAAACTGTTTTCCCTGTTCTTCTGCATTTCTCAGAATGCTGCATATTCTCGCATGTGCATATTGATTGTAATATACCGGGTTTTCATCCGATTGTGTTTTTGCCAATGTTAAATCAAAATTTAAGTGGCTATCCATGCTCCGCATCAGAAAGAACCAACGTGTTACGTCTGCTCCTATTTCCTCAAGCAGTTCATCTAAAGTTACAAAATTTGCCTTTCGGGTGGACATTTTTACTTTATCTTTTCCCTGATAGAGAGTCACAAATTGATGGATGAGTACCCTAACTTTCTCTTTATTATAGCCTAATGCTTCAATGCCTGCCAAAACATCCGGGTAAGTCGCAATATGGTCTGCGCCGAATAAGTCTACAATTAAATCGAATCCTCGCTCAAATTTTGTCTTATGATATGCGATATCCGGTAGCCGATAGGTTGGTTCACCGCTACTCTTCACAATCACTCTGTCCTGATCCAAGCCGAATTCAGTGGACCGAAACCAGAGTGCGCCATCTTTTTCATACGCCAGATTTTTGTCCTTAAAAATCCGAATGAGTTCATCAATATTTCCCTGGTCGTAAAGTTCTTTTTCATTAAAGAAAACATCAAAGGAAATGCCAAGCTGCGAAAGGGTGTTTTTAATATCTTTAAAAATCAGTTGTTCGGCAGTATCTTTAAAAATAGCAATTTCTTCTTGAAATTTTAAGGAATCGCCATGGGTTTCGTAAAGTTGTTGCGCAACAGCCTGAATATATCCACCCTGATAATAATCATCCGGAAATTCAATTTTTTCACCAGTTAATTGTAAATATCGCAAGCGAACACTTTCTCCCAATACCCGCATCTGTCTGCCAGCGTTGTTAAAATAGTATTCCCGGGTGACCTGATACCCTGCCCATTCCATAAAATTTGCTAATGTATCGCCTAGTACCGCCTGCCGGCCGTGTCCGATAGTAAGTGGACCGGTGGGATTAGCACTCACAAATTCCACTTGTGCCTTCTTGCCAACGCCGAAATTTAATCTGCCAAAATCGGATTTTTCTTTAAGGATATCTTTTACAGTATTTTGCAAAAGATGGGGAGTAAAAAAGAAATTGATAAATCCTGCCCCTGCAATTTCTACCTTCCCGATAAGAGTTGTGTCTATTTTAAGTTGATCGACAATATTTTGGGCAATCTGCCGGGGATTTTGTTTAAGTTGCGGTGCGAGTTGCATCGCCACATTTATGCTGAGGTCACCATGTTGTTCCAATTTGGGAATATCGAAATCAAACTCAATTTTTGGATAAGATAAATTGGTGAGGACCTTGTTAATTTCTTTCTTCAAATACGATTCTATCTGAAACATCTTCCTCCACTTGTAATATGCGTGCATCTCCCCACAACTTTTCCAGCGAATAAAAATCTCGGGCATGGGGACGGAAAATATGGATGACCACTTCTATATAATCAAGTACGACCCAATTTAATTTTTCAAAACCTTCTTTGTGCCAGGGAGGTATGTCCTGTGATTCCAATTGATCTTCCACCGCATCAGAAATCGCTTTTACGTGTAAATCAGATTCCCCGGTTACTAAGATGTAATAATCCGTTACATCTGTCAACTTTCGGACATCTAAAATGAGGATGTCATCACCCTTTTTTTCCCAGGCAACCTTTGCCATAATTTTTGCTAATTCGGTAGAGGTCAATGTATCTCCTTATTTATTATTGAATGGAGTTAATTCTTTATAATCCTTACCCAAAATTAATGAAGCATCCAATTGTCTGTTACGATCGATTTCTTGCTCCACATGATTTTCATTAATCCCCAGAACTTCGGCAAGTTTTTCTGCATTTTCCCGGTTGCCAATTCGGTCAATAATAATTGTTTCTTTGACATCAAAATTTTTATAATTACCCATATACACAACATCAAATTCATTTTTGCGTAAAAATTTAGTTGTTTTTAATGCAATACCATCAACACCACATCCATTTAAAACTTCAATTTGTGTTTTCTGTACCACCGGATTTACGACCGCTGCTCTCTCATTTTTTGTAGGATCGTTTTCTGAGGTTTCTAATGCTTGTTCTTCCGGTGGTTGTGATGTTTCTGCTATATCTTTAGTAGCTTTTTCCGCATTAGATTTATTATTCAAAACTGAAGGAAAATCGAGCGACTTTGCACCATAATAAATACCAAAAAGAATTGCGACGACCACAATTCCGTAAAATATAGGTTTTAAGAACTTAAAGGAAAATTTTTGTGAAGGGAGTTTAGGAGTCTTTTTATTTTGATCTAATTCTTTGTAAACAATTCGTCGAATTTTTTTATTAGACAGATCTCTGCGTGTTCTTCTCGCCAACCTATAACTTCTCCTCTACTTTCCTATCGACCATACCCGAGCCAGTTGTTGTAGTTGTTGTAATATCCCGGTCCATAATAGCCGGGACTGATATTTACACCAACTTTAACCATACTGTTTTCTGTCGGACGATAAAAAAGTTCAGCACCACCAAAAAATTGTGTGTTGTCTAAAGCAGAGGTATTTACTGAATTGTTGAATGAATTATATGGTGTGTTCATAATGCCCACATTGAAACGAAGCAAAAGGGGATCGCTAACACGATAGTTAATCGTATTGGTGTAAGTATTCACCATCATACCGTTTCCGCCCAGACCGTAATAACCCATTGAAAAACTGTGGTTCATGTCAATCTTATCGGAATTCAAAAAACCGAGTATGAGATTATTTGCCGGTTTTCCAACTATTTGCGAGAAGGATGGTACTTCCGCTTGCTCTTTAAATTGACCAAAACTTAATGCGGGAATGAGAATAAATAACAAAACGATTAAACTCTTTTTCATCACAGCCTCCTTTTACGAAACCTTCAATTATACCTTACATTAAAGGTTTTTAAATGTTCCATACAAATCTAATGAAATTTTTGGCAAAAATAAAGATTAATTTATGGCAGGTAGGGGATATCATTGATTTAATTTTGAATAATTCTTTGTCCCTTACACTGTTGTCACTTTATATAAAAGACCCGAAGGCAACAATTTGCATACCGCATTGAAAAAAACTGAATTTCTGGAGCAATTTTGATATTTTTTTCAAAATAAAGTTTTAAAATGTTTCTCCTTTTAACATTTTATTTTCCTTATGACTTGTTGCATGCCGACACCGTGTGGGAGCCTTTGTGGTAAAAATTTATAAATGGTAGCAGGTAAATAAAATAATTCTACTTCCTAAGCGGTATTTTCTATTTTTTTTATAAATATCTTTAAAATCAGGCAATTACTATTTTTGCTTAATTTTTGACTTTCGGTAATCTTTAGTTAATACGGCTTGTTTTTATCCAATTAACTGAAATGCCTGCGTTTTAATAAATATATTTTATTTTAAACTTAATCTCATTATTTTATGTTCAATAAAATTAAGACAAAAGCATGTGTAATCTGGCTTGGTTTATGAATGATGTTTTGTTGGAAATAACAAAGGGAAGCTCAACTAAAATACTGTAACCTAATTATTTGGCGTATTACCAATAAAATCTAATCTGGAGCTATATGAAAATCCGTTTAATCAACCGGGATTTTGAGCAGGAAAAAGTAGATCTGATTGCGGTCCCGGTTTTTGCTGACGATAAGAAATTTCCGGAACGAATAAATTTCCTGGCACATCAAATGACACCGGACCCGGAAAAGGTGCTGGGACGACCTGATTTTGAGTGCAAACTTAATCAATATCGGATTGTTTATACCACAAGTGAGGAATTTCCGGTTGTTGCTTTTGTTGGGGCCGGCAAGATAAATGAATGGAATTTGGAGAAGTCTCGACAATTGTGGGGGACCGTCTTAAAAATTTCCCATGAATTGAAAATACTAAATCCGGGGATTTACTGGGACGACGATTTACCAATTTCCGGCACTATTTCCTCTTTTTTACCGGAAATGGTTGCGGCACTCAAAACTGCCGAATACCGTGTCAGAGAGTTTATTTCACAAAAAGAAGATATGCCGCCGCAAGTGCAGGAAGTCACTATATTTTTCCCGAATGCTGATGAAAGTAAGAAAAAATTTATTGAAATTGGGGAAAAACTGGGAGATAGTGTTAATATTGCGCGCCGCTTAGCTGAGTCTCCTGCCAACCAGTTGACACCCGAAAAATTTGTAGAAGAGGTAACCGTTTTTGGTGAGCAATATCAGTGGGAACTTGAAATTCTTGATAGAGCCAAGATGGAAGAGCTGGGGATGAACTCATTATTGGCTGTATCTTTGGGGAGTGAACATCCCCCATATTTAGCTATCGCCTCATATCGACATAAAAAAGCAAAAAGGACGGTTGGTATTGTTGGAAAAGGTGTCACATTCGATACCGGTGGAATTTCCATTAAACCTTCCAAAAAAATGGAAGACATGAAATATGATATGAGTGGCGCCGCGGCGGTATTGGGAGCGCTCAATGCTATAAGCGCAACTCAGCTTCCGGTAAATGTGGTAGCGGCTATGCCTTTAGTGGAAAATATGCCCTCCGGTAAAGCGATTCGTCCCGGAGATGTGGTAAAGAGTTATTCCGGAAAAACAATAGAAGTAATCAATACCGACGCCGAGGGACGATTAATTTTAGCGGATACTTTAAGCTATGTGGAGAAAAAATATAAACCGGAATTCATAGTGGATTTAGCCACACTTACCGGTTCTGTGGTAGTGGCATTAGGACATATGGGAGCTGCTGTTCTTTCCACAAATACCGATTTACTTGAGAATTTACAGGAAGCTTCCAATATATCCGGTGAGAAAATCTGGGAACTTCCCCTCTGGGAAGAGTATCAGGAAATCATGAAAAGTAAAATTGCAGATATTCGGAATATTTCATCAAGTCCGCAGGCTGGTGTGATTACCGCAGCGATGTTCCTGAAATATTTTATCGAAAAAACGGCATGGGCGCATCTGGATATTGCCGGTACTGCTTGGGAAATGCCGGAAAAATCCTATCGTCCCGCAGGTTCAACGGGGTTTGGTGTAAGGCTGTTGTGGCAATGGGCAAATATTTTGGCAAGTGAATAAGCAAGTTTTTACATAAGTTCGATTTAATTTAATTAACAGGCACAAGCCAGGTTACCCTGGTATAAAAAATGCTCGATGGCTTTTGCTGCGCTCAATATGAAATAAATTTATTTACATCTACCACTTCATTTCAGTAGATGTATGAATATCACAAGCAATATATTGACCTGGCTATGAACAAAATGATCGACATCCATAATCATCTTATTCCCAAATTTGATGATGGACCGCAATCATTGGATGAATCCATCGAAATGCTGCGCCAGGCAAGTGCACAAGGAATTACCGATGTGTTTGCCACCTCTCATTTTAATGAATACATTCCAAAAGAAATGGAAGACGAATATTTTAGCAAACTTCAGGAATTGCGTGAAGAAGTTTTGACTGAGGGGATTGGTGTCAATATTTATTCCGGCTCGGAAATCTTTTATCACCATTATGTGGATACAACTATCAAATCCAATAAGGTAACAACCCTGGGCGGCTGGGGACAATACGTGCTGATCGAATTTCCCATGTTTCAAATGCCGGACGGTGTGGAAGATGTTTTGTTTCGTCTCTCTGTGGAAAATTATATCCCCATTGTTGCGCATCCGGAACGTTATAATGCAATTATCGAACGTCCCCAGAAAGCCCTCGATTTTATCAGGTATGGCGGTTTACTTCAGTTAAATGGTGGTAGCGTATTAGGTCACTTTGGCAGAGAAGTTCAAAAAGTAAGCATACAACTCCTGGAAGATTGGGTGGTTCATTTTATCGGGTCCGATGCCCATTCACCGGATAGTCGTACTTTTGTGTTACAGGATGTTTATTCCTTCTTGAAAGATAAATTTTCAGAATCGTATCTGAATCAACTTTTATATAAAAATCCACAAAAAATCATTGATGAAGTTCGGATTGAGAAAGTCCATTTACCATCGCAGAAGAAAAATGAGGGTTTTTTGGGGAAATTAAAAAAGCAATTCAAGAAGTCATTTCAATAAGTTAGTTGATAAATATTTTAATACTTAAGGAGGTCGATATGCCCCCTGATGTTCCGACCAGAGAAATTTATTGGAATATTAATGGCATCATCTGGATGTATGTGCTTTTGCTGTTTACGGTAATTATATTCGCCTGGAAATTTTACCGTCGTTACAAATTATGGAAACTGGGGCAACCTGAAAACAGATTAGATAATATTCCTGAAAGACTGCGGCTGGTGTGGCGCTATGCCTTAGGACAGGGAAGAGTGGTAAAACAGAAATATCCCGGAATTATGCATTTGTTGTTGTATAGCGGCTTTGTTATTCTGTTTATTGGCACGGTTCTCATTTTTATCCAGGTGGATTTTACCGAACCGTTGTTTTCCATAAAATTTCTGCACTCAACCTTTTACCTTTTTTATTCAGTGACTTTGGATGTTTTCGGAATACTGGCGATTGTGGGCATTATTCTGGCAGCCTATCGCCGGATATTTATTAAACCGGTTAATTTAAAACAGCGCAGGGACGATGTAATCATACTAACCTCTTTTTTAATTATTTTAATTACCGGCTTTATTATAGAAGGACTTAGGATTGGCGTTTTAAAACCGGAATGGGGTTTATGGTCGCCAGCCGGATATGGCTTAGCCAAGGTGTTTTCGGGATTGGGTTTTACTCAATTGGGTATGAAAACAGCTCATGCATGGACCTGGTGGTTTCACCTGGTAATTTCTCTGGCGTTTGTGGCATATATTCCCTACTCAAAATTATTTCACATTTTTACAACTCCACTCAACATCTTCTTTCAGTCACTGGAGCCCAAAGGTGCTTTGAACAAAATGGAATTAGAGGAATTGGAAAATTTCGGTTCATCACGAATTGATCATTTTTCCTGGAAAGAATTGATGGATTTGGATGCCTGCACCGAGTGTGGGCGTTGCTCTGATGTTTGTCCCGCAACCGTTACTCAAAAGGCATTATCCCCCATGAAAGTGATCCTGGATTTGAGAGATCATCTCAGTCAAGTGGGTCCTTCCATGCTTAAAGCTGATAATCCCGAAAATGTAGAAAGTCCCATCCAAATGGTTGGAGAAGCGGTTCTGGATGAAGAACTCTGGGGATGCACAACCTGTCGGGCTTGCCAAGAAGCCTGTCCGGTATATATTGAACATATCCCCACAATCCTGGAAATGCGTCGTCATCTCGTTCTGGAAGAGAGCCGTTTTCCGAGTGAAGTAACCAATACGTTCAAAAATATGGAAACCAATGGAAACCCCTGGGGCATTTCCGCGGAAGATCGGGAAAAATGGGCGACGGGATTGGAGGTACCGAAAATGCGGGAAGTGAATGGGGAGGTTGAATATCTGTTTTGGGTGGGATGTGCAGGTGCGTATGACGCTCGAAGCCAAAAAGTGGCACAGGCAATGGTTAAAATATTAAATGAAGCTGGCGTAGATTATGCGATTTTGGGCCAGGAAGAAACCTGCAATGGCGATCCCGCAAGGCGAATTGGTAATGAATACTTGTTTCAGATTTTAGCCGAACAAAATGTGGAGACTCTCAGTCAATATCAATTTAAGAAAATTCTGACGTTTTGCCCGCACTGTTTCAATACCCTGGCAAATGAGTACGGACAGTTTGGTGGCAATTATCAAGTAGTGCACCACACCGACCTGTTGGATGAACTGATAAAGTCCGGAAAAATCAAATTGCAAAAAGATTTGAAACAGACTATTACATATCATGATTCCTGTTATCTGGGAAGGCATAATGATATTTATGATTCACCCCGGAATATCCTGCAAGCGATTCCCGGTGTTAATTTAAAGGAGATGGCTCGGTCACGGGAAAATGGGTTCTGTTGTGGTGCGGGTGGAGGTCGCATGTGGATGGAGGAGGAGCATCCCAAAGTAAACCATAACCGTGTTGATGAAGCCGCCGGTTTAAATCCGGATACTATTGGTACCGCCTGCCCATTTTGTGCCACCATGATCGGTGATGGTATCAACGAAACGAGACGTGAAGAACAAATTGAAGGTAAAGATGTCGCACTGCTGGTGGCAGAAGCAATGGAAATTTAGTAATTATTGCTAATGGTTTGAAATAGATGAGGTTCTGAAATTTTCATAAAAAATTGTTTGTCTTTAAATCTATTGGGAATTATATTTAAAAAAAATAAAAAACACTATGACTACTGAGAGCAAAAAATATTTTAGCATTTATTATTTTTGGTATTATTATGGAGCTATATAAAACCGCCTCTCAGTAGATTGTCACAAAAAAACGTGAACTTCAAAACCCCTCTCAATCTACCGAGAGGGGTTTTTTTATATGTAGGTGGTATTAACTTAAGGAGGTGCATTATGGTAGTGGTTATGAAACTCCATGCTTCCAGGGATGAAATAAATAATGTGGAGCAATTTATCAATAAACATGGTGCCCGGGCTCATATTTCAGTGGGCGAGCAGCGAACAATTATTGGTGTAATTGGTTACCGACATCAGGTTCGTAGAGAGCATGTTCAGAGACTGCCTGGGGTGGATAATGTGATCCCGATTTCCAAACCGTATAAATTGGTGAGCCGGGAATTTAAACGGGATGATACAGTTATTCCATTGAATGGCGTTCAAATCGGTGGGCCTAAGCCGGTAGTGATTGCCGGTCCCTGCTCGGTAGAAAGTGAGGACCAGATATTAGAGACGGCATCAATTGTTAAAAAGAATGGCGGTCATCTATTGAGGGGAGGTGCGTTTAAACCTCGCACCAGTCCTTACAGTTTTCAGGGTTTAGGTGAAGAAGGCTTGCGCTATTTACAAAAGGCAAAAGAAGAAACCGGACTTTATATTGTTACCGAAGTTTTGGAGGCGATGCACGTTCCGTTGGTTGCAAAATATGCAGATGTTCTTCAAGTTGGTGCCCGAAATATGCAAAATTATGAATTGCTTAAAGAAGTGGGACGTCAACAAAAACCTGTGCTACTGAAACGTGGAATGTCTGCAACGTTAACAGAGTTTTTGATGAGCGCTGAATATATTATGTCCGAGGGTAACAGCCAGGTAATTTTATGTGAACGTGGGATTCGAACATTTGTTGAATACACCCGGAATACTTTAGATTTGAATGTAGTACCCACTATCAAGCAAATTTCACATTTGCCGATAATGGTAGATCCAAGTCATGGGACCGGAAAACGTAATTTAATTGAACCGTTGAGTCTCGGAGCACTGGCAGTGGGAGCAGATGGTTTGATTGTGGAAGTTCATCCCCGTCCGGAAGAAGCCTGGTCCGATGCCGAACAAACACTGAATCCATCAGAATTTCATCATTTGATGGAAAAAATTAATTATTTTACCCGGTGTCATAGAAATGTCGAAACTGTCGAAAAAGCCGTATGATTGAATCAGAATTTGATACAAATAAGGAAATGGAATTCACCAACCTTCCGCACATAGAAATCAAAACCGGTGTATTGAGTGGAAAAACCAATGCACCTCCTTCCAAAAGTATTACCCACCGGTTGCTGATTATTGCGGCACTTTCCGGACAGAGATGGCACATTAAAAATCCACTTTTCAGCGATGATACCCGAATTACGCTGGATGCTTTAAATCAGATGGGATTTTCCATGAATAGTATCCCAAATGAATTTGTTTTGGATGGAACTCATAAAAATATTGAATCGCCGTCGGTGATATTTTTTGGTAATTCCGGAACCAGTGCTCGCCTCCTCACTGCGGTAGCCGCATCGATTTCCGGTGAGTTTCATTTGGACGGAACAGAGCGGATGCGTCAGCGTCCCATGTTTCCATTAATAAATGCATTGCAGCAATTGGGTGCGGAAATTGAGCATCAAAATGGATATTTGCCAATGGACGTTTCGGGAGGGAACTTAAAGGGTGGTGAAGTCATCATCGATGCCTCCCAGTCATCCCAATTTATTTCAGCATTACTTTTAATTGCCCCTTATTTAAAACAAGATTTAACCATACTTCCCGAAGGAACAATCGCATCCAGCGGTTACGTGGATTTAACCTTTTCTTTAATGAGAAAAAATGGGATCGAAGTTAAAAAAGACGGGGAAAAGATTGTACTACCCGGAAATCAAAATTATGTGATGCGTGACGACAAGGTAGAAGGCGACTACTCCAGTGCATCGTATTTTTTGGCTGGTGCTGCGTTAACCGGAGGATCGGTGACTGTTAGTAATCTTGAGCAAAGCTCTCACCAGTCTGATCAAATAATATTGGAAATTTTGAGTGAAGCAGGAGCGAGAGTTGTGAGGGAATCGGACAAAGTTATTGTGAAAGGCGGCAAAATCAAGGGAATTGATATGGATATGCAAAGTTGTCCGGATATCGTCCCCACCGTGGCAGTAATGGCATTATTTGCCACAGGAGATACAAGAATGAGAAATGTAAGGCATCTTCAATTCAAAGAATCCGATCGCCTCAAGGCGATTCAGGAAAATATATCCAGATTGGGAGGAGAGTCTGAAATTGAAGGAAATGATCTGATCATAAAGCCTCGTCCGCTTAAAGGCGCTACTCTGCCAACTTATGATGATCACAGAATTGCCATGAGTTTTGCCCTGGCTGGATTACGGGTAAAAGGGGTGAGTATTGAGAATCCAAAATGTGTTGAAAAATCTTTTCCTGAATTTTGGCGAGAATTTTATCAAATGATTCAAATTAAAGAGAATTGATTAAACTTATGAATACAATATATCGGAGTTTTAATGAGTGGTAATTTGTTTGGAAAAGCATTTCAAGTCATGACATTTGGAGAGAGCCACGGGCCATACATTGGTCTGGTAATTGATGGTGTTAAACCGGGAATACCCATTGAGGTGGAGGATATCCAGAAAGAGTTGGATCGACGTCGTCCGGGGCAAAGCGATATTGTAACCCCTCGCAAGGAAACCGATCAGGTGGAAATTATCAGTGGTATTTTTGAAGGGAAGACGACCGGAACCCCACTGACAATGTTAATTAGAAATCAAGACCAACGCTCCAAAGATTATCAAAAATTGAAGAACATTTTACGACCCGGACATGCCAGTTACACATTCTTAAAAAAATACGGTGTTTTCGATTATCGCGGCGGGGGAAGAGCCAGCGGACGTGAGACTGCTACGCGGGTAGCAGCCGGCGCTGTTGCGAAACAATTCTTGAGTCAAAGGGGCATCCAAATTATTGCTTATACCAAACAGATATCTGATATTCAAATTGAATCTATTGATTATAAACAGATCGAACAAAATGCGGTGAGAGCCCCGGACGAGAGTGCTGCTGAAAGAATGATACAAGCGATTAATCGGGCAAAAGAAGAGGGTGATTCGCTGGGCGGCGTAATCGAGATTGTGGTAAAGAACTCACCTGTTGGTTTAGGCGAGCCTGTATTTCATAAGCTGGAAGCAGATTTAGCACAGGGATTGATGTCCATTGGAGCGGTGAAAGCTTTTGAGATGGGAAGCGGTTTCGATGCAGCGAATATGAAGGGCAGTGAACACAACGATTCTTGCTATTTTGATAAAACTGAAAACCGGATCAGAACCCGAACCAACAATTCAGGAGGTGTAGTAGGTGGAATTACCAATGGAGAAAATTTGATTATGCGAGTTGCTGTTAAACCACCTTCATCAATTAATAAATCACAGGAAACTGTCGATCTTTCCGGAAATCCGGTGACATTCGAAGTGGGCGGCCGTCACGATCCGTGCATTTGTCCACGTGTTGTTCCCGTAGCTGAAGCAATGGCTGCACTGGTCTTGATCGATCACATTTTATTGCAGGAAAGAATATCAGAAAATGACAGCCTGCAAAATTTACGTGAAAAAATTGATACAATTGATGTGCAATTATTACTCTTGCTAAGCAAGCGTCGCCACTTAATTGGGGAAATTGCAGAAATCAAGAAATCAAAAAATATTGAGATTGATGATCCTGAGAGAGAGCAAGAAGTGAGGGAGAAGTGGCATAAGTTAGCCACCGAACTGGAGATTCCTTCCGATGTCGTCGAACGTCTCATTAATATAGTTTTTGATCACTCCAAAAATACACAAAAGGACTTGTTAAAATGAAATCTATGGGATTGATCGGATTTGGCAGGTTTGGTCAGGTTCTTTTCAGGCAATTGAACCAATTAATCGATATCCACATTTACGATCCTTATGTTAATGTTCATCCAAATGACAACATTCCATTAACCTCTCTGGAGTCTGTTTGCCGGAATCCTTTGGTTGTCGTAGCGGTTCCGGTTTCAGCTATCCGAAGTATCTCAGAACAGATGACTAATTATCTTATGGACAATGTTGTAGTTATGGATGTTTGTGGGGTGAAAGAATATCCGCTTAAAATAATGACGCAATTTTTCCCCGAAAGAGTCCAAATTTTAGGAAGTCATCCGTTGTTTGGCCCGGATTCGGTAATTTCGGATCTCACTGATCATTTAATGATCCTGACTCCCCAGCGAATTTCTGATGCAAGATTAAAGGAAATAAAAACATTTTGGAAGCAATTTGGTCTTAAGTTAATTGAGATGAGCGCGGAAGAACAGGATCGTTTGATGGCATGGACGCTGGCATTAACTCACTTTTTGGGACGTGGATTAAATGGATTACCTTTACCGGATACCGGAATTGCTACCAGGGATTATCAAAATTTACTGCGACTAATGGAAAAAATAAACCGGGACACCTGGGAGCTTTTCGAAGACATGCACCGGTATAATCCTTATACTTCCGAGATGCGGGAAAGACTTTTACAATCCATGACAGAATTAAAAAATAAGTTGGACAAATTAAAACCCGTTGAATTCTAAGTACCAATTTCACTACACATTTAAATACCCTCGCTCGGTATAGTCACGCAATTACCATTCATTCCCTTTAAAATTTGCTTGATGATAACCGTCCTGTTTGATAAATTAAAATATGATTATGTCATTTGCTCAGCTTTCTGTATTAATATTAAATTATTTGTATGACTTGGTGATTGTATTAATACCTCATCCCTTTCCCCTCACACGGTGACCACTATGTGGCATCCCCCTTCCCCTTCTCCAATTTGGAGAAGGGGAAGGGCGTGTAACAATCTTCAAACTGATCAGAATGCATATCTGGGGGATGGGATTGAGGTTCATTTAAAATTGATATTGTATATTTATTAATCAAGCTGATCTAGCGACATAATGATAAATTTAACATAATAAGTTCGAATGATCACAAAATTATTTCGGGAATATTAGATGGAATCACAAAACAAAGTTGCAGTAGTTACCGGCGGGGGGCAAGGAATTGGAAAAGCGATTGCTAAAAAATTCCTTCAAAATGGAATAAAAGTAGTGATCGCTGAAATTGATGAAGAGGCGGGAAAAGAAACACAACTGGAATTGAGTAATGAGGGTGATATTCGATTTATACCCTGCGATGTAGGAAGCGAATCCTCCGTAAAAAATATGATTGCGGAGATTATTCAACAATTTGGTCAGCTTGATTATCTGATTAACAATGCGGCGATCTCAAATAATAAACCGTTGGAAGAGCTGTCTTCGATTGAATGGAGTCGTGTGATTGAGGTGAATCTAACCGGAACATTTTTATGTGTAAAATATGCAGCACCATATCTGAAGCAACACAAAGGTGCGTTGATCAATATTGCTTCCACCCGAGCATTCATGTCCGAAGCAAATACCGAAGCATATTCAGCTACTAAAGGTGGAATTGTTGGACTCACTCATGCGCTTTCGATAAGCTTGGGACCGGATGTGCGGGTAAACTGCATCAGTCCCGGTTGGATTGACACCACCGACTGGCAGAAATCTTCCCATCGCAAAAAAATAGAATGGAGTAAGGAAGATCATTCTCAACATCCTGTTGGCAGAGTTGGCATACCCAATGATGTGGCATCTTTGGCACTGTTTTTAGTATCACCTGAAAATAGTTTCATCACCGGTGCAAATTTTATTGTAGATGGTGGCATGACCAGAAAAATGATTTATGTTTAGATATATCAAAATGGATTTAAAAATCCATTTTAAGATTTTAATTCGATTGATTTTGCTTGTTCGCAGTGTTCATGAATCATTTTAGCCACACTTCCGTAGTTCTGAATATCATTTAAAACGGAGGAGCAAAGAATGAAATCTGCAAAATGTTTTACTATCACTCCCAATTTGCTGACCAAAATGTTGTGCTATGCCTGGATGTTCTTTTTTGTGTTCAGTCAAATAAATCCAAGCACTGGCAGTAGTCAAAGTCTAAACATTCCCAGCAAACATTTTGGTCTCAGTATCGGCAATTCAAAAAAATTTAAAGGATTCCGGATTAACTTTCGAGACCACAAGGTGGAGGAGATAAATGGTATTAATGTAACTTTATGGCGGTCGAAAAATAACAGAAGTGCGGAAGTCAATGGCATATCGTTAGGTATAATGCCGGATGCCGGATATTTGAATGGTATTCAACTGGGTGCCTTGGGCGTAGGAGCTGATAAAAAAGTATCCGGTGTATCGCTGGGACTTTTGGGGGTTGGTGCAGGGACCGAAATTAATGGTATTGCAATTGGCGGATTGGGTGCCGGTTCCGGTGTTCATACCAAGGGGCTTGTTATCGGTGGATTGGGAGCAGGCTCGGGCGGAAATATGACCGGTATTTCTATTGGTGGATTGGGCGCAGGTGCCGGTGGCGATATGACAGGAATTAGTGTTGGCGGTCTTGGAGCAGGCGCTGGTGGGAATATGAGTGGACTGTCAATTGGGGGGTTGGGAGCTGGTGCAGGGGGTAACCTCACCGGGATAACAATAGGCGGTTTAGGCGCAGGTGCCGGTGGAAATATTACCGGTTTAACCATAGCTGGTATTGGTGCCGGTTGTGGCGGAGAGTTAAAGGGCATTACATTGGGCGGCATTGCCGCCGGTGCGCCGAAAGTGACCGGATTAACGATTGGTGGATTTGCTGTTGGTGGAGTGCAACTCCAAGGAATCCAGGTAGCAACCGCCTGGATTAAAGTAGAAAACGAAGGAAATTTGAAAGGATTCTGTGCCAGTGCCTTCAATCAAATAAAAGGAACACAAACAGGCATATCACTCGGTATCTTTAATTTCGCATATAAATTAAATGGGATTCAATTCGGTGTGTTAAATTATGTTCGGGATAACCCACCACTTATGAAAATTTTACCGCTTCTGAACTTTAACTTTGATTAAGGCAATTTTTTTCGGATTAGTTCTGAATATGATATTATGTAAACAATGTGGCAAAGATATTTAATTACCAATTAAAAGTAACTTTTAATTGTAGAAATAAAATTTATTTTAACATTATAATTTAAGTTTTAAGTTATTAAAGTGGGAGATAAAGAACAGTTCTCTTTGCTTTTTTATGTTGAGAGTTGTTATTTTTTACTTGTAGTTTCACTTCCGTTAAACAGTTTACATACATTAGCCCTCCCCAAAATGTCAAATAAAATTGCGAATATTTATTAATTTGTATTTCAAAATTAAAGTTGAAGTAATTATCTTGTATTTATCGACGACGCGTCCAAATTTTTTACGGCGCTTTTAAATAAAGATCTGTATGGAAACCGGATTGTGTCACATTATATTGATTTTTAATTAATATAACTTAATGTATTTTGACTTAAAGAAAATTATGTTTGGAAGCAAGCCATGAATTTAAAGTCAGGTACTGTAGTTGTGAGTCCATTCTGGCCCGAACCTGTGGAAATAAAACTTATTGAAGAATCAGGTGATTACGTACATATTGTTGGTGTCACGACTAAATCCAATCAGCATGTTGATCAGATTATTTCAAAAAAAGAATTAGCAAATTTCGAAGTATTGGGGACAGAAATTAGATGTGATGAAGAACCCTGGAAAGTATTCCTGGGTTTAGAAACTATTCGCTATCGGTTTGCAACCCTTTATGATCCACTACTCGCGATGAATACATCAAAAGTAGATCCTTTACCCCACCAAATTGAGGCGGTTTACGGTTATGTTTTGAAGTTGCCAAGAATCCGATTTCTGATTGCGGATGACCCTGGCGCAGGTAAAACGATTATGGCTGGATTAATCATAAAGGAATTAAAACTGCGAAATCTGGCCAAGAAAATCCTGATAGTCGTCCCGGGACATTTGAAAGACCAGTGGCGTCGGGAACTGTCAGAACGCTTCGAAGAAAAATTTATGGTTATGGATCGAGGCTTACTGGATGCACTTTACGGAGAAAATGCCTGGTTGCGGGAGAAGCAAATTATTACGTCAATAGATTTTGCCAAACAAGAAGATGTGTTACCTTCAATTGCCAGTGCAAGGTATGATTTAATCATAGTGGATGAAGCTCATAAAATGAGTGCTTATAAATATGGTGATAAAATTAGCAAGACCAGTCGTTATAAACTTGGTGAGGCACTTTCACGGAATACCGAACACTTGCTTTTTCTGACTGCTACTCCCCATAAGGGAGATCCGGAAAATTTTAGGTTGTTTTTGGATTTGCTTGAACGGGGATTTTTTTCAACTAATGAGCTGTTAAATGATTCGGTTAAAAATAAAGATAATCCTTTATTTATTCGCCGGATTAAGGAAGATCTCAAGGATTTTGAAGGAAAACCCATTTTTCTTCCCCGCTATGTGAGAACCAAGGCATTTCGATGGAAAACGGATTCTCCTAATGAACAGATTCTCTACAATGAACTCTCTAAATACGTTCAGAATCAATACAATAAAGCATTAACTAAAACTAAAAGGCGAAATGTTGCATTTGCGTTGGTTATTCTACAAAGACGATTGGCTTCCAGCACTTATGCATTGTGGAAATCTCTGGAACGGCGCAAAAAACGCCTGGAAGAAATGCTGGAAACAGTAGATAAACCCGGAAAATTGATGGAAAAAGAATTTGATTTTGATACGGTGGAGGATATGAGCGAAGAAGAACGATGGAAGGAAGAAGAAATTTGGGAGACATTGAGTGTTGCGGAAAATCGGGAAGAATTAGAAAAGGAGATACAAACCCTTATTGGTTTAATTACAAAGGCAAAGAAAATAATTCAGAATGAAGAAGAATTGAAATTGCTGGAATTTAAAAATGCGTTGCAGGAATTAGTACAAAACTATGCCGAACGAAAAGACAAAAAGGTATTGGTTTTTACCGAATCTAAGGAGACGCTGGAATATCTGGAAAAGAAAATTCGAAGCTGGGGGTATTCAACAAATACCATTCACGGCGGGATGAAATTAGATGAACGAATTAAAGCTGAAACTATTTTTAAAAATGAAACCGATGTATTGGTTGCAACCGAGGCTGCAGGTGAAGGTATAAATCTCCAATTTTGCCATTTAATGATAAATTACGACATTCCCTGGAATCCGAACCGATTGGAACAACGAATGGGACGAATACATCGCTATGGGCAGCAAAAAGAGGTTCACATTTTTAATTTAGTGGCAATTGACAGTCGTGAAGGCCAAGTATTGTACCGTTTATTTGAAAAAATTGATGAAATTAGAGATGCCATGGGCAGCGATAAAGTATTTGATGTTCTGAGCGAAGTATTGTATGATAAAAATCTATCTCAGCTATTGATGGAAGCCGCTGCCAGTTCCAGAGATATCAATGAAATTGTTAATGAGGTGGATATTACTGTAGATGATGAATATATCGCTCAAATAAAGGAAAACTTAGGTGAAAGTCTGGCAACCAGATTTATTGACTATACCAGAATTAAAGAAATGGCTCAACAGGCTAAAGAATACCGGTTGATTCCGGAGTATACCGAAAGTTATTTTAAAAAAGCATTTGCCAAAGTTGGAGGTCGATTCCGAAAATTATCAGGAAGCGAACAGTCACCGTGGAAAGAAGGACTTATCTCTGTAGATTCAATCCCATATGATATTCGTAAAATTGCCGATGAAGATACTTTTATAAAGACACATGGCGAATTATTAAAGCGCTATATGCGATGCACCTTTGACAAGGAAATCGCTTTTAAGAATCCCGATATGGAATTTGTTACCTTTGGTCATCCGTTATTTGAAGCGGTAATGGATTGGGTCGATGCTAATTTTAATGACTCATTATTAAATGGCGCAACCTTTATCGACCCGGACGGAAAACTCAATGGATATATTCTGTTTTTTGAGGGAGAGATTAAAGATGGCATGGGAGATGTAGCCGGAAAGCGGCTTTTCAGCTTTTTGATTAGTGACAATGACATTACAACTGTTTCTCCGGCTATTATTTGGGATTTATCGGAAAATGACTCCGAAGAAATAATACCAAATGAAGTGTCTGGGATCGATATAGATGCCCTTAAGAAAAAAGGATTTAATGCCATTATCCCGCAACTTGAATCCTATAAATCTGAATTATTTCAAGAACGCCAACGGCAAGCTCACATCCATCATAAATACGGCGTGAAATCATTAGATGACCTTGTGGTCAATTTGGATGCTGAATTAATTAAACTCTATGAACGTAAAGAAATGGGAGAAAATGTCGATCTGGCGATTCGTAATAAGCAGGAACGAATGAGTGAATACCAACGGGCGCTCCAAGAGTTGAAAGAACTCATTGAAATGGAACAGAGTTTGACTATGAGCGCGCCAAAATTTAGAGGAATCCTTCGGGTAATACCTGCTAAGAAGAAAAGCATAGCAATGGTCAGTGATGAAATGATTGAACGCATCGGTATGGAGGTTGCCATAAATTATGAAGAAGAAAATAAACGAACGGCGGAAGACGTGTCATCCGAAAATTTGGGTTTTGATATTCGTTCCGTGGATATAAACAAAAATATTCGCTACATCGAGGTGAAAGCCCGGGCGGGAATGGATGCAATTGCATTGACCCAGAATGAATGGTTTAAAGCCAGGCGATTTAAAAATGATTATTATTTATATGCTGTGCTCAATGTAGCAGAGAGTCCACAACTCTATATTATTCCGAATCCGGCTGAAAATCTTAAACCGGATGAAAAGATAGAAATGGTGCGTTATATTATTGATGTAAGACAGATAGTACAAATAGGTGCTGAAAATGATTAAAAATGTTGAAATTTTACATTACAAAGGATTTAAATATAATCACATTGATCTGACGAATTACAATATTTTAGTTGGACCAAATGCCAGTGGTAAGAGTTCCTTATTGGATGTTTTTACCTTTTTAAAAGATGTGTTGAATGAAGAACCTGTATATGCTATACAAAAAAGAAGCTCGCGTTTTGAAGAATTGGTTTGGAATCAACAAAGAGATTACTTTGAAATTGCTGTAGAATTTAAAATACCGCCAGAAAAAAATACACGTTACCAATTTGCTAGATATGAAATAGCTCTCACTCAAAATGAATTAGATGGAATTATTATAGAAAATGAGCAACTCTGGTTGTTAAGAGATTACAATAAAAGAAACCTCAAGCGAAAGTTGAATAAACAACTTACACTTTTCCCGCGTGAACCGGAAGCTCCCATCCATGTTATTACTCAATCAAAAAAAAATCCGGTTGGTTGGCGTAAAATTGTTTCGAAAAGTAATAAAGGAAATGATTATTTTCGATCAGAAAACACCGAATGGAATATAACATATCGATTTGGACCTCAAAAAGCCTCGTTGGCACGCATTCCAGAAGATGTTAATAGATTTTCAATTTCGTTGTGGATTAAGTCAGTTCTTATGGAAGGTATAGAATTTATCCAGCTAAACAGTGCCGATATGCATAAAGCCTGCAGGCCAGATTCTCCAGTATATTTTGAAGCAACCGGAAGCAATCTGCCCAAAGTGATTAAGTATCTAAAGGATAACCATTCTGATGCTTTTAAACGATGGGTGGATCATGTAGGAACCGCCTTACCTGATGTATTGAATATTCAGGTTAAGGAAAGGCCTGAAGATCGATTCCTGTATTTGTCAATTAAATATCAAAGTGGGGTCGAAATTCCTTCCTGGTTGTTGTCAGATGGCACCTTAAGATTATTGGCTCAAACATTAATTGCTTATTTGCCTGAAAAAGATAAATTATATATGATTGAAGAACCTGAAAATGGATTACATCCTCAAGCAATCGAAACAGTTATACAATCATTATCTTCTGTGTATAAAAACCAAGTAATTTTGGCAACTCATTCACCAGTGGTGTTACGATTATCTGAGCCAGATGATATACTCTGTTTTTCCAAAACCGAATCAGGGGCATTTGACATCATCCGAGGAGATAAGCATCCCAAATTAAAAGGCTGGAAAAAAGATGTGGATATGGCAACTCTTCATGCTGCCGGGGTTTTACAATAATGAAAGATTTAGTCATTTTGGTGCCTGATAAAAATACACAATTTGTCTTAAATGGACTTTTACCCCGTCATCAAGCACTTCAAATACGTCCTCTGGAATATGATATTTTTATTCATCCACAACGGGATCCAGGTGTTTATCGTTATGCTTCAACGTTTTTCCGGCAATTTTTCCGGCAATATGATTACGCTCTTGTGTTTATTGACAGGGAGGGATGTGGACAAGAAGATAAGACTGCTAGTGAAATTAGAGAAAATATTCAATCAGATTTGAATAGAAATGGATGGCAAGATCGTTGTGATGTTGTTGTTTTCGATCCGGAATTGGAAATATGGGCTTGGGTGGACTCTCCCCATTTGGCTCATTTTCTTGGGTGGGAAAATTTAACGACATTACATGAGTTTATAAAGCAAGAGGGGTTTTGGATAGAAAATGACCCGAAACCAAATCGCCCAAAGGAATCAATTGAAACTGCTCTACGAGAAAAAGAAATACAACGGTCTTCTGCGATCTACAGAAACATTGCTTCAAATGCCAGTTTCAGTGATTGTGAGGATTCTTCTTTCTTACATTTTAAAAGTGTTTTAACTCAATGGTTTCCAGAAAGGAGAAGAAGGTGAAAGATAAAGATAAACGTCTCATAGAAGAATCGTTCCCGGTTAAGGAAGTGAGCAAAGAGTCCGCGAGAGAAAAGAACATCCGTCACGGGCATATTTCCACTTTACACATCTGGTGGGCGAGGCGACCGTTGGCAGCTTCCAGAGCCACTGCCTATGCGGCTCTGACGCCAGCTCCCAAAACACCGGATGAGTGGAATGCAAAACGAAATTTTATAACAGAACTTTGTAAATGGGAAAATTCCAATAACCAGCAATTACTCGAAAAAGCGCGGAAGGACATTCTGGAAGCCAACGGCGGCGTTCCACCCAAAGTGCTTGATTCCTTTGCAGGTGGGGGATCGATTCCCCTGGAGGCGCTGCGACTGGGATGCGAGACCTATTCCAATGATTATAATCCGGTGGCGGTGCTCATACAAAAATGCACGTTAGAGTATCCCCAGAAATATGGGAAACCAATACCAAAGGCTCAGTATCTGGCGGAACGGCCATGGCTGAAAAGCAGCAAAGAGCAGAGCGCAGAGCGAAAAGCGTTGTTTTATGATAATGTAATGAACGGCAGCAACGAAATGTTAAACCCGCTGCTGGAGGATGTGAAATACTGGGGGAACTGGGTGCTGCAGGAAGCCAAAAAAGAGATCGGCAGGTTTTATCTAAAAGATCCAGACGGTTCTGTTCCGGTAGGTTATATCTGGGCGCGGACCATTCCCTGCCAGAATCCGACTTGTGGAGCAGAGATTCCCTTGATGCGGCAGTTCTGGTTGGCGAAGAAACCGAAGAAAAAAGTAGCGCTGTTTCCGACATCCCCCCCAGCCCCCCTTCCCACGGAAGTGGTGGCTTACGCCAATAGGGGGGAAGGTGATAGTCCCCTTTCGAAGGGGGATTTAGGGGGATGTCCACAGGTACAGTTCAAGATTATTGGGGACGGTTACGAACCGATGCCGGAAGATTTTGACCCGTCCAACGGCACGGTATCCCGGGCGGTTGCTACCTGTCCGGTATGCGGCAGTACCATAGAAGCCAAAACCACCCGCAAACTGTTCCAGCAGGGAAAAAGCGGCGAGCGTATGGTAGCGGTGGTGACCCATAAGCCCGGCACGACCGGCAAAAAATACCGCCTTGCCACCGACCAGGATATGGAAATTTTCCGGGAAGCAGAAAAATATCTGCAGGAAAAACGGGAAGGGCTGATGCAGGAATGGGGGATGGACCCGGTGCCAGATGAACCCTTACCACCTAAAGAAAGTCATCGTGCTGTTGGTAGTCAGTTACCACTTTATAATTTTAAAGTATGGGGGGATTTATTTAACATCAGACAAAAAATAGTTCTATTAACATTTATTGAAAAGGTGCTATATGCACAGCGAAGGTTGTTAGAATTTAAACTGGATTTAGGATATGTTAAGTCGTTGAGCAGTTATTTAGGTTTAACTTTTGATATGACGGCTGCTTTTGGAAACGTGCTTGCTAGATGGGAGAACACTTCGGAGGCGATTAAACAATTATTTTCAAGACAAGCACTACCAATGCTCTGGGATTATATAGAAGTAAATCCACTAAGTACATCTTCTGGGAGTTTTAACGCTGGCTCTGATTATTATTATAAGGTAATTGAGCACTGCTCAAAAGTAAGTAAAAATTCCTCTTCAATTTCACAATTTTCTTCTACTTCATTAAATTTTAAGAATAATTATTTTGATACAGTAATTACAGATCCCCCTTATTATGACAACGTTCCCTACTCTTATCTTTCTGATTTCTTTTATGTTATTTTAAAGCGCACTGTTGGCCAAGTAAATTCAGAAATGTTTTCTACACCACTTACGCCTAAAAGCAATGAAATTGTGGTTTATGGAAATACGCCTGGAGGAAAAGGAAAAGCCACAAAATTTTTTGAGGATATGCTCAAAAAATCTTTTCAAGAAATTAATCGTGTGCTTAAGCCAAATGGTACAGCAATAATAGTTTATGCCCATAAATCTACGGCCGGTTGGGAAACATTGATTAATTCTATGTTAGATTCTGGACTGATAATCACAAGTGCATGGCCTGTTAATACAGAGATGAAATCTAGGCTTCTGGCGCATGAAACAGCTGCATTAGCATCATCTATGTATATAGTCGCTCGCAAAAGGAAGCGACAACCCACCGGTTTCTACAATCAGGTAAAAGAAGAACTGAATCAATATCTTTCTCAAAAATTGGACCGTCTCTGGCAGGAGGGCATCAGTGGGGCAGATTTTTTTATTGCTGCCATCGGATCCGCCATCGAAGTGTTTGGCAAATACGAAAAAGTAATGGATTACGAGGGCAACATCATCCGCGCCAACCGTTTGTTAATGGACGTGCGTAAAATTGCCACCGATTATGCAGTGAGACAAATCCTGCACAACGGGTTTGCGGGGGAGATTTCCGACCTCACTCGCTTTTACGTGCTGTACCGCTGGGAATTCGGTGCCGCCAAAGCGCCCTTCGACGAAGCCCGTAAACTGGCGGCAAGCTGCGGCATCGATCTGTCCCAATTTTGGCATAAGCACAAGTTCATCAAAAAAGCTAAAGAATTCGTGAAAGTGTTGGGACCGCAGGAGCGTAATCCGGAAGAATTAAAAAATTCCATCGAACTGATTGATGTATTGCAAAAAGCGTTGTTACTGTGGGAAAAGAGCAAACGGGAAGAGATGATGCAAGTTTTGCAGGAATCCGGTTATGCCAATAGCGAAGCGTTTTACCGGGTAGCGCAGGCCATCTCCGAAACATTACCCAACGAGAGCAAAGAAAAGAAATTGCTGGAAGGCTTTTTGTCCGGGAGAGAACGGATTCAGTCCGAGAGCAAGAATTATGTAGTCAAAGAGCGGCAGGGGAAGTTTGATTTTTAATTTTGGAGTTTAGAGTTAGTTATCAAAGAAAGAAAAAACAGTGGAATGTCAGGAATACAGTTTCAGTAGTCATGCGATTCAGCGAATGTTTGAAAGAATGATTTCGAAACAAACTGTTAAATTGGCTGTACAGCATGGTGAAGTTATTGCACGTTATCCTGACGATAAGCCTTATCCGAGTTATTTGATTTTATATTTTGAGATGGATCGACCGATACACGTTCTTGCAGCATTGGAAAAATCAAAAAATAAATGTTATATTGTTACCGTATATGAACCGGATAAACATATCTGGGAAGACGATTTTCGTACAAGGAGAAAATCATGAAATGTGTGATTTGCAAACAGGGAATTACAAAACCGGGTTTGACAACGGTTACGCTTCAACGCGGTGATACAACCATAATTTTTAAAGAAGTTCCGGCAGATATCTGCGAGAATTGTGGTGAATATTATTTGTCGGAAGAAATTACCGGTAAACTTTTGGCACGGGCAGAAGAAGCGGTTCAAAAAGGCACAGAAGTGGAAATTCTGAAGTTCGCCGCTTGAATTGAACTTTTTTAAAAGGATAGTTTATGACAAACGAAGATATCCTTCAAATTTTAAAAACACTCCAGCCGGAAGCCCGGAGTAAATACAGGGCAGACACCAAGGGAATTTTTTGTTCTTATGTTCGGGGAGATGAAACAAACGTCAGCGATATTGATGTTCTGTTTAATTTCGCTGATTCTGCCTATCTTTTCGATTTTGTGGGATTAAGCCAGTTCCTGGAGGAAAAATTTCAATGTCAGGTGGATATTGTTCCACAAGATGATATCGGTGCGGAACTGAAGGCGGAAATATTGAGGGAGACTCTTTCATGATGAGAGTTTACAATAATTACAGGTGACAAACCATACATAATAAAATTCCTAAGATAGAACCGTTGTTAGAATAAATTAAAAAGGAATTGGAAAAGAACGATAATCAATAAAAAAAGAAAGGGTAAATAGAGGAAAATAATGAAAGCCTTTCATACCATTGCTGTTCCCCACAAGGATATTTTGGAAGGGCGTCTCACCATGGATGTGTATGCCGCGGAATTATGGGATGTGTATAAACAACGGGGAACTGACGAATATAAAGACAAAGAGACCTTTTTCAACAAAACCTATCGCACTCAGGGTATGGAAAATTTACTGGATACGGTCAAAAAGCGACTGGATGGTAAAGGCGGCGATCCGGTGATTCAGCTCCAGACACCGTTTGGCGGGGGAAAAACCCATTCGCTCATTGCTATTTTTCACAAAGCTTCTGAGTGGGGTGTTAAACCGGTGGTCATTGTTGGTGAAAAATTAAAAACCGGAAGCCGCGCCGAAGCATTTGATACGGTTTGGGGAATCGTAGAAGAACAATTAACAGGATCAAAAAAAGAATTTGATTCGCCCATACCACCGGGTGGGGATCAAATGAGGGAAATGTTAGAAACGCATCAACCGGTATTAATACTCATTGATGAGATGATACCCTACTTAAATTACGCTGATGCTGTAACAGTGGAAAATAAATCATTAACATCTCTCACCCTCACTTTTTTGCACAATTTAACCAATGTGGTGAGTCAATTACCCAACGTGGCACTGGTGTTCACCACCACACCCAGTAATCCATACGATCGGACTTCGCGTGGGGAAGAAATTGTTCATCAACTGCAAAATATTACTGCTCGCCGGGAAATAATTAAGACGCCGGTGAGCGATGAAGAAATTTCGCACATTATCCGAAGGCGGCTTTTTAGTCAGTTAAATGAAAGCGAGGCGAAGAAGGTTGTTTTGTCATTTATGGATTACGCCGAGAAAGAGAATATTTTACCGGGAAATATGGAATCCAGTCAATATCGTGATTCCTTTCTGAACTCCTATCCGTTTTTACCGGAAGTGATCAATGTGTTGTATCATCGATGGGGGAGCTTCCCAAAGTTCCAGCGGACGAGGGGTGTTTTGCGTCTTCTTTCATTAGTTATCCACAGCTTAAAAGAAACCAATATCCCATATATCAGTCTGGCAGATTTTGATCTATCCAACCATGAAATTCGCCAGGAACTCATTCGTCACACCGGTCAGGAATTCAACGGAATAATCGCATCGGATATAACGGATAAGAATTCCGGTTCCCGGATTGTGGATATGTCCTTGGGTAAATCTTACAAAGGATTAAAATTAGGAACCCGAACAGCAACCTCAACTTTTATGTATTCTTTTTCCGGGGGATCGGAACGTGGCGCAACGACGCCCGAAATCAAACTCTCGGCAACCACACTGGACAATCCGGCAAGTATGATCTCAGATGCTCTGGATCAGTTAAAACGCAAGCTGTTTTATTTACAAGCCAAAGATAAATACTATTTTAGCAACGTTCCCAACCTGAATTTAATTCATTTCACAAAAATGGAAAATGTAAAAGAGGAGGATATAGAAAATTTAGAAATGGAACTGTTAAAGCAAAGCATCAAAGGGGATCGATTGCAGGTTTTCTTACAGGAAGAAAATTCAGCAAATATTCCGGATACTGACCGTCTAAAATTGGTTGTTTTACAAAAGGAAAATCAGGA
>CAZVKP010000002.1:0-31009 GCA_964627635.1 uncultured Calditrichaceae bacterium
GGTAATATTCGATGCGACAGCAGTTGATCTACCAGTACATCAATACGGCTGAGGAAAAAGCTGGCAACCGAAGCAATATTGTTAATATCTTTCCCTTCATTCATACGTCTTTCCATTGCACGGATATATGCCTTCGCCACTGCTTCGTAACGTTCAATGGAAAACAGGAGGGTAATATTAATGTTGATGCCTTCATACAACATTTGCTCAATGGCGGGGAGTCCTTCCGAAGTACCGGGAATTTTAATAAAACAGTTAGGACGATTTACTGCCTTGAACAAATGACGGGCTTCCTCCATGGTTTCCTGGGTGTGCCGGGCTAAATAAGGGGACACTTCCAAACTAACAAAACCATCCACACCATCTGATTCATCAAATACCGGGCGAAGGACGTCACAGGCATCCTGAACATCTTTAACGACCAAATGCTCATAGATTTCCGATACCGATTTTCCCGCAGTCGCCAATTCTTTGATCTGTTGGTCATAATCATTGCTCTTGGTAATTGCTTTATTGAAAATACTGGGATTGGACGTGATTCCCCGCAAACCATCCTGTTCCACTTGTTTTTTCAGGTCCCCGGTAGTAATCTTAGAGCGGCTTAAATTGTCCATCCAGAAACTTTGCCCATGATCTATAAGCTGAAGTAAAGGATTCATTCTATTCTCCCTAATTTTAATTCTATTGGTCTTTTAATTAAATTATGAATCACATTTTTTTAGGTTCCCACAATTCCATCATTATACAGAAAAAACTATCGAACCAAACGCTTGGCTCGCGATACCACATTCTCTGCTGTAAATCCTAATTGCTTGAATGTTTCCTGATACGGAGCACTGGAACCAAATCGGGTAATTCCAATCACATCACCTGAATCTGTTACCCATTCTCCCCAACCCATTGGAGAACCTGTCTCAACCGCCAATCTGTTTCTAACCTCCGGTGGTAGAACCTCATCCCGGTAGGTTTGAGGTTGTTCCCGGAAAAGTTCCCAACTTGGCATACTCACACAACGGGCGGAGATACCCTCCGACTTTAATTTTTCCTGTGCTTCAAGAATCAATTGGACTTCCGAACCGGTAGCGATCAAAATAATCTCCGGTTTATTGCCAGATTCTTTGGAAATTATATAAGCGCCTTTTAACAAACCTTCAGCGGATGTTACCTTACTTGTATCAAAAACCGGTAACTTCTGACGAGTTAATACCATCATGGTTGGTCCCTCAGTACGCTGAAGAGCGGCACGCCAGGCGTAAGCCGTTTCATTGGCATCCGCCGGCCGGATAAGGCATAAATTGGGCACGGCTCTAAGCGATGCCAAATGTTCTATGGGCTGATGGGTAGGACCATCCTCGCCTAAACCGATGGAGTCGTGGGTCATCACATAAATAACCGGTAATTCCATGAGAGATGCCAATCGAATTGCCGGTCTTGCATAGTCCGTAAATACAAAAAAGGTAGCCACAAACGGCCGCAGTCCCCCGTGAAGTGCAATACCCGAAGCCGAAGCACACATGTTATGCTCCCGCACACCCCAGGCAATATTCCGATTATCATAATGTCCCTTCAGGAAATAATCAGATTCTTCAATCAAGGTATTGGTAGAAGGCGATAAATCTCCGCTTCCGCCAACCACATAGGGTATATTGCCGGCAAAGCTATTGATAACTTTTGCAGATGCTTTGCGAGTAGCTATCGGGCCGTCAGACGGTTGAAATTCGGGAATATTCTGATCCCATCCTGTGGGAAGTTTCCACGATAACGCCATTTCAAACTCTTCCGCCAATTCGGAATGTTCCTTTTTATAAGATTGAAAAGTGTCATTCCATTTCGTTTCCCGCTTTTGCCCAAGTTCCACAGAAGAACGCATATGCTCCAGAACCTTTTCCGGAACCAAAAATTTTTCATCTTCCGGCCAGCCATATTTTTGTTTTGTCAGCTTAATTTCCTCTTCCCCCAGCGGAGACCCATGGGCTTCGGGAGTATCTTCCATATTGGGCGCACCATAACCAATATGGGAACGTATAATAATCAATGATGGTTTATTTTGTTCTGCTTGAGCTTTGGTAATAGCATCCGAAAGTACATCCAAATCATTCGCTTTATCCCCCACATCCAATACCTGCCAGTGATAACCCTCAAACCGTTTTTTCACATCATCCGAATAGGTGATTTCGGTATCACCTTCGATACTAATGTGATTGTCATCATAAAAATAAATCAATTTACCCAAACCGAAATGCCCTGCCAACGAGGCGGCTTCGTGGGAAGCACCCTCCATCAAATCTCCATCACTGCAAATTGCGTATATATAGTGATCAACAATATCGAAACCAGGACGATTGAATCTTGCTGCTAAGTGCGCTTCAGCAATTGCCATGCCCACACCATTCATAAATCCCTGTCCCAGCGGACCAGTGGTCGTTTCCACACCTGCTGTTAGTCCGTATTCTGGGTGACCCGGTGTTTTACTCTCCCATTGACGGAAATTTTTAATCTCATCTAAGGAAAGATCATATCCGGTTAAATAGAGCATTGAGTACAGAAGCATGGAGGCATGCCCGGCGGAAAGAATAAATCTATCCCGGTTGAACCAATTGGGATTTTGCGGATTGAAGCGCATAACCTTGTTCCATAAGAGGTACGCCAGAGGTGCAAGCGCCATTGGTGTTCCGGGATGGCCGGAATTGGCTTTTTGAACCGCATCCATTGAAAGCGTTCGAATGGTATTAATTGATAATTCCTCAATTGTCATTTCATCAAACTTACTCATAAGCTTTTCCCTTTTCGTTTTGAATTAGCAAATTGAATTTTAACTTTTCCACAAATTAAACAATTCCAGGCCAATTTTACTGTAAAACAACTTACGAATTAGATGATTTTGATTAAGCCTTGCTAGTCTGATTCCCATTGGCGGCAGCTAAGGATGTTTAACTTACAATTTTCATTTAACAATTTATAAAATTAACTAAATATCTAAATTAGAACAATCATTTAATCGTCAAAATTTTGAATAATAAAAAGACTAATTTCCGGTGAATACATTCATCAAACAGGAGAATTTTTAATTTTGGAGTGCAGTCATTTTAAATTCCGGAAAACTAAGCAGATACAAGTTTTGACGTTTTTATCTTTAATTCCGCTTATGGTGCCAGGAGAATAATATTAAATAGCTATATGGAAGCTTTGGGCACAAATTGATAACTTTATTTAAAAAGATAATTCATCAATTCCCCTGATTAACTTGTGCCCTGTTTTCCCAAATTAAGCATTGCCGTAAAATTCAACCAGGTGGAAATTGAATTCAGGCGACTCATACCGGAAACAGGTCATTCATTATCTGAAACTGTTGATCCCGGCTTATCAATAATTTGCACCGTGGTTGCCTGAGGCCCTTTCTCTCCTTCGGTTTCCTCGAACCTAACACCGGTTCCCACTTCCAAGCGTTCAAAGTCATCATTTAACACGCTATTCTTGTGAAAATATACTTCCCGCCCATCAATTGTCCGGATAAATCCGTAGCCATGTTTGCGAAATAATTTACCTACAACCGCCTCCACTTGTTGTTCAGGATGTGACTTCACTTCCTCTCTTTGACGTTCAACCAACTCCTGAAGTTGTCTGCGGGCAGCATCAAAAGTATCCCGAATTACAGTGGGAAGCTGTTTATGCATTTCTTCTTCTCCGGGTTCTTTTTTCGCAACAATCTCGTGACCTGGTGGCACAGTAATATCTACCCTCACCCGGAAGGGATTTCCCGATCTCTGATGTTTCTGTATTTCCTCCACAGCAACCCGGCAACTGGTCATGTAGTCACAAACTTGTTCTAATTTTTCGGTTTTTTCATGAATTAATGATTCAAGTGCTTCAGTTTTATTTACATTTCGATAGCTAATTTCCAAAGGTAATTGCAAAATCAATCCTCCTTGTTTAAACTTTAGTTCTCATCTTTAACCTTTTCACTCGATTTTTCTTTTTTTTGTGATTTTTTCTTTGTTCCTTTTTTAGATAATTGTGCTAAAATTTTATCAATTTCGTCATTTTCCAATGTTTCATTTTCTAGTAGAGAATTGGCAATGGCTTCCAGTTTTTCTTTATTGTTTTTGAGCAGTTGCTTGGCTTTGTTTTCCATATCAGTGATGATTTTCTGTATTTCCTCATCCACAACTTTAGCGGTGTGATCGCTATAATCTTTTTGCTGAGTCATTTCCCGCCCCAGGAAAACATGTTCTTCCCCCTGATTTACATAAACAGGACCCACTCTTTCGCTCATTCCCCATTGGCAAACCATTTTGCGGGCAATACGAGTTACAGTCTTCAGATCGTTTGCGGCGCCATTGGTCAACTCACCAAATATTAAATCTTCTGCTGCCCGACCTCCCAGAGTCACAGCAATTCGATTTAATAAATACTGCTTATTATAATTATGCCGATCCGTTTCGGGTGTCTGTTCGGTAGCCCCCAGTGCCCGGCCGCGGGGAATAATCGTCACTTTCTGTAACGGATCTGTATCTGACAATAACTTGGCAACCAGCGCATGACCGGATTCATGATATGCAATAAGTCGCTTTTCTTTATCTTCAATCATTTCTTCTCGTTCTGCCCCCAGCATAATTTTGTCACGCGCTTGTTCAAAATCCTCAATTTCCACTTCGGACTTGTCTCGTCTGCCTGCTAAGAGTGCTGCTTCATTAACGAGATTTTTTAAATCCGCTCCTGAGAATCCGACGGTTCTGGCAGCAAAATTTTCCAAATTCACCTCATCAGAAATCGGAATATTTCGAGTATGAATTTGAAGTATTTTCTCTCTCGCTTTCTTTTGGGGTAATTCCAGTGTAACCTGACGGTCGAACCGGCCTGGCCGGGTCAATGCAGAATCCAGCACATCCGGACGATTTGTGGCAGCCATTACCACGACTGACTGATTCGGTTCAAAACCATCCATTTCATTTAATATCTGGTTCAGGGTCTGTTCTCTTTCATCATGACCACCTCCCAGGCCGGCTCCTCTGGCACGGCCTACTGAATCAATTTCATCCACAAATATGATTGCCGGCGCATCTTTCTTGGCAGTTTCAAACAAATCACGTACTCTGGATGCACCCACCCCCACAAACATTTCTATAAATTCTGAACCACTGATGCTGTAGAACGGCACATCGGCTTCGCCGGCAGTGGCTCTCGCCAGTAAGGTTTTGCCAGTTCCGGGAGGTCCCATGAGCAAAATACCTTTTGGAATATCCGCACCCAGTGCAGTGAACTTTTCCGGTTCTTTTAGATATTCAATAATTTCTCTTAAATCCCGTTTGGCATTTTCCAATCCGGCCACGTCTTCATAACCAATGTCACTCATCGATCGACTATATTTTTTTGCCTTCGATTTTCCAATGCCGAACAGGCCACCTCCTCCCATGCCTTTCATTTGTCCCTGCATTTTTTTTCGGACATACACCAAATAACCAATAATCAAAATGAAAGGAATCAAAGTGATCAACAAATATGGCAGCCAGGATTTGTCCTGCTCTTTGGCGTTGATTGTCACATTATTATTTTCCAACATGTTCATTATTTTACTATCTTCAACGTCGGGTTTCACGGTATTAAAATATTGATACCGCGAACTATCCTCTCCGGCTTTTTCCACAACCAAATACTTGCCTTTAAATTCGCCATTAATTTTTTGTCCTTCGAATGTAACACTCACAACATTCTGCTTGCGTACCTGCTGCTTAAACTCGGAATACGAAATTTCTGTTTGATCCGTTTTTACAAACGGCTGCATCAAATATGAAATTAACAACCACAAGAGAAGTACAATTAAAACTATACGCCATATTCCCATTCCTTGCCCCGGCGGCATATATGGTGATCTTCGCTGTTGTTTTTTATCAACATTTTTCTCATTATTTTTGTTCTTATCATTCTTCTTCGCCATTTGAATTTTCTCACCTTTTTATTTCAGCTCAGTGGTTTCAATTAAAATAGTTTTTCCATCCTAACAACATCTACTTTATTTATGTAACAACAGATCGATTAACAATCTTCTTGATCAACTCCGGGGTTTTTTAGGTGTTCCATCACTTTGAAATTGGAAAATTATACACCTTGTCAAACTCAAATTTGTAGAACCATTCTTGTCCCTGTTTAACAATAAAAACTTTAGGAGAATCTGTTACAGGAGAGCCAAATGAAGTCTCCAAATGATATTCCAACACATATCGTTTTTTATCCGGTTCATAAAATTCATCAACCAATTCCGGAGAAGCCTTCACTGTTTCTTCCACCTGTTTTACGCTGTCCATTACCGAATAACTGAACTCTTTTGCCTGCTTTATCACTTTTTCCGGAGGTCCAGCGCTTTCACCACAACTCCCTAAAATGAACGAAGAACAAATAAGTAATCCGAAAATGTAAAATAGGTTTAATGCAGAACTGTTTTTATTCAAAAATTTCATTTTAAACTCCTTTCTGCTTTATACAATTTCACAGAGACTTTGTTGTTTTTGCAATAATACCATAAATTGAAAATTCACCAGAAAAATCTTAAAAGTATTGTTTTTAAAGACACATCACTTGGATCACTTTTTACTTTTCTGACTTTCTATGATAGTTTTTTGCCATTTGTTTATTTTGGCCTTCATCGCAAATATTTTGTCCTTTCAGGCCCAGCTCCACCTCTCTTAAACGCCAATCGATCTCATCCAAAATATCGTCGAAGGATGTCTCAACAATCTCTCCCGGCTTGGCATCATTTTCTGCAAAATGATCGATTCGCCATTTAAAAGTGCCGAGACAATCCAAGAGTTTATCATACTTTTCTTCCAGTTTAGTTCCGATGTCATGCTCTCGCACACATTCTTGAATGGGTTCAAAACGGAACATAATTTGTTGATATTTCCGGTTTAATTCCTTCACAAACTCGTTCTTTGATTTCTTTGAAGTTTTCATCAAGACACCCACCTTTAATGGAACATCGATGTTTATACCATACACTTAAGGATTACTATCTTCCCCGAAGGACTTCAAATTTCAAAATCGATTGTCAATTACAATACTCTTTAAAAGTTCTCTTTCTACTTGCACAATAAAATCAAGTAATATCCTTAAAACAAATTTTGGTTGAATAATGATAAATAGTTATCCGGTTTTTTGTTCATTACCTTTCATCATAACATTAAGCGGCGGCGACTGCCCTTGCTTGTCTTCTCCCATATATATTGTTGTATGTGGGAAGGGAATTTCAATATTTCGCTGATCGAACGCTTTTTTCAGTCGGCGATTAAATTCGCGGGCAATTCGCCACTGTTTAATTGGTCTGGTTGTAGTACGAGCTTTTATTACCAAAGCTGAATCTGCAAACTGATCAAGTCCTAAAACTTCTATCGGTTCCGTAATATCAGGACCAAACTCCTGGTCATTGCGCAGTTCTTCATCAACTTGCTTGATCACCTCGATTACTTCATCCACATCTTCACGGTAAGCGACACCAATTTCAAATACGTAGCGGGAAAAATCCTTGGTCATATTGGTAACCAGATTTATTTGTCCATTTCGGATGTAATGCACATTTCCAGAAAGGTCTCTTAAAACCGTCATCCTTAAATTGATCTTTTCCACTAACCCACCCTTTCCGGCAATTTGCACCACATCTCCAACTCTAATTTGATCCTCCAACAAAATGAAAAATCCGCTTATCACATCCTGAACCAGGCTTTGTGCACCAAATCCAACCGCCAAACCTAATACACCTGCAGCAGCCAGAATTGGTCCGATTTCGATGCCAAATTCTCCCACTATAATAATCAAACTTATTAGCAATATGCTGATGCTAAGCACATGACGAACAACATCACTCAGTGTTTCCGCCCGCTTCTGTAGTTCCGCATCTTCTTCTTTTTTCAGAAAAACAGTAAATATCTGACGGGAAAAAACGCGCGCTATTTTAAGAACGATCAGCATCAATACCAGAATCAGTAGAATACGCAATCCACTGGTGATTAACCATTGTATGCCAGAAGTCATCAGCCAATCAATCACCTGTTGTAAATAGTCTTGAAACTGCATGGTTACCTCCGCAAAAATTTAGGTCTATTATATATTCTTCTTAAAGTTAGGAATTCAACATCTGGTGACAACATGAAAAATCGGAATTAACCCTACCAAAAAATCAGAAAAGAGGAAAATTAGTTAAACCTGATATTAAGTTCATATTTCACAGATTCTACGACGGGAGCCTGGACGGGAAGATCCATTTCCGGGCATCTTCAATGTCATCGCTTTCAAACACTTTAATTTCCGTATCGGAAAATTTATTAAACATTTCCGCCATAAAATTTTGGAATTTTCGGTCGGAAACTACCGCAATGCGGTACAAATGACTTTTATACTCTTTGTAAAAATCATATTCGTCTAATAAAATTTTAAAATCGTATTTACTTACCTGGCTCGCATCCATTAAAACATTAATTTGATTATACATAGTACAAAGTGATTCCAACTGATGTATTATTTGACGAAATTCATTTTCAGTCACTTCCTCACTCAGAACAAATTCTATTTTGTTTTCTTCTTGAGCATATACATAAAACATTTTTTTCCACCTTTCGTTAAATTATTCAAAAATATACACTAAGTTCAGCCAATTCTCAATTTATTATTTATCCCTCCAATATTTTGGACGACCGTAAAAATCATAAAGTGTAACCTCAAATTCCCGATTCACAGGCTGTGATGGATCGTACTCCGGGCTATTTTCAACTTTTTCACGGCTTACATCAATAAATACCTGAGACTGTTCCCACTCTACATTTTCAATCCACGCTGGTGAAATTAATACTTTTTTTCCTCCGGGAAGCCAATTGCGGGTATCCACTGCAATGTAACGGATAATAAACGATTGGTCATCTCCAATAAAATCCTCCACATGACCAATATTTCCGTCCGTCGCCTGAATTCCATAGTCAATAACTTCGTGAACGCTGCGGAGATGAGGATCTCCGGTTTTATCCGGTTTCTTTTCAGGCGGTTGTGGCGGTATCATTCCGCCGGCTGGTGGCACACCGCCCGGCTCCCATTCCCAATATAACGGCCAATCATAATATTGCAATAAATCCTTCTCTTTCTGTCTGGATACAGGCTCATGCTGTCCAATGTCCGGGCTTTCTTCTATTTGCTCCGTTGTTAAATTGACCGGAATAACCGAAGCGCTCCAATCCGGCTTATCAATTGCAAGAGGGGAAATTAAAATTTTTCGTCCCGGCAGCCATTTACCGGTATCTGCAACTAAGTAACGAATAATCCACATTTCATCATCAAAATAAAAATCATGTAATTTTCCAATTTCTCCGTCGGATGCGCTTAGTTTATATCCCATTAATTCCCTAAGGCTTCGTAGCATAAAGACCCTTTCTTTAAATTTGTATTTGCGATTACATATTTCTTGGATAAATCTCAACAAAAAATGATTAAAGAATATTTTTATGATGCAATATCTTTAAAAATGTTGTTGAGATCTTTCTTTAATTGTTCAGTATTTTGCGGAAGCAGAAAAACATTTTCTTGTTTTTGCAATAAATGGTCATTATAGGCCTTTACCGGTTTACCAAAAACAATGATTGGAATATCCTGGTCTATATCCCGTACATTTAAAATAAATTCCAAAGCATCAATTTCTACGCGATCACGATCAATTAAAATTGCTTTAAAATTATCATGCCGTATTTTATAAAATGCTTCATTCATTTTATCTCTGAGAATTGGGGTATAGCCCATATCGAAAATTGAATTGATTATTCTATTTTTCATGTTTGAACCTAAAAGCAAAACTGAATTAAATTTATTCATGTGATCACCCAGATTGTATTCTTTACCCAATTTTTCCCTTTGGCACTAAGATGAAATACAAGATAAATGCCAAACAATATAATTATGTGCTAAGAATAATATCTTCAACAAATTACGCAGCATTAATTTTACTTAATCATTTTTAGGTATCTCCTTGAAATTATTGGATATGTGAATTTTCAGTACATCCGATCATATCATGATAATTTTGGAATGTCAATTTGGTACACTATGCAGCGCTTATGTTTAATTGAATAAGTAAGATTTTAAATGGCAATTGAGCTTAGCGCACGCAATGATGGGAAGGAAAGAATTTTGGCACAATTTATAAAAATCAGCCATTCAATCATATTTAGTTCTTCTTAGCTGGTTACTGGGGCAATAAATAATTCTTCAGAGAATAGAAGTTTCTTATGGATTTGCAGTATGAAGGTTGGATAAGATTCAATGTTTTCTAAGAGAAAGGTATTCTATCAGTCTTTGATATAATACACCAGATCAGAGAACCGCAAGCTAAATCAGATTATGCTTCCTTAACTTGTTATAGATGGCGCGCCGACTAATACCAAGCAATTCGGCCGCCTTACGTCGATTATCGTCTGCTGCTTTCAAGGCCTGGACGACCATTTGCTTCTCCACTTCGTGCAGCGGCGTCCCGATTTCGAAGCTCATGGTTTTCCGAACCGGCTCCAAAGACTGAAAACGCGGTGGAAGATGTTCAGGGAGGATTTCATCTCCTTCGCAGACCAAAACTGCACGTTGAATAACATTTTTAAGTTCTCTCACATTTCCAGGCCACTCATATGCTTCAAATAAATCAAGACACTCTTGTGATATGTCTAAAATATTTTTATTAAACGTATTATTATATTGAGCAATCAGCTCTCCACAGATTAACGGAATATCACCCTCACGTATATTAAGGGGTGGGAGAGTTATTCGAAATACATCCAATCGGAAAAAAAGATCCTTTCTAAATAATCCCTGTTCGACCAGTGTTTCCAGGTCTGCATTGGAAGCGGTGATAAGACGAGCATTACTTTTAATCGCCTTCTTACCCCCTAACCGGTTGAATTTTTTCTGCTCAATAAGCCGAAGAAGGCTGATTTGAACCTTTTCATCGGCCACATCAATTTCATCCAGAAATACGGTACCATTGCGTCCCCTCTCGAAGACACCTTTGTGTTGTTCAACTGATCCGGTAAAGGACCCTTTTTCGTGACCAAAAAGTTCACTGGCAACTAAATCCGATGGAAGCGCTCCAAGGTTAACCGGAATAAAGGGACCGTTACTCCTTTCACTTTCCTGGTGAATAATTTGGGCAGCCAGATCCTTGCCGGTTCCGGTTTCACCTAAAAGCAAGATCGGAATTTCTGTGGATGCTGCCTGGCGAATTTGCCGGTAGACTTTTTGCATTCCCGGTGATCTTCCAATCAACTGGCCAAACCTTTTGTTAGATAGACTTTCGCTTTCATCTCCATTTAGAAGAATTTGTGGTCTTCTATCAAGTGCGGATTCAATCAATATTTTTAACTCCTCATTACCCACCGGTAATTTGGCATATTGATAAGTACCGGCATTTAGCGCCGGTCTGGCAAAATGAATATCTTCTTCCGCCACAAAGAACAAAACTTGAGTTGCCGGTTGTTTTGAGGATAAATCAAATAATAATTCAGTCACATTAGAATTCTTCTTTTTTGAAAATGAACCGCCTAAAATCACAATATCATAAAATTCCGTATCAAAGTTTTTTAGCAGCGCTTCATCTTCGGAAAAAAAAACAACCTTTAATCCTTTATTATTGGCAAGGCTTTTAACTTGAGCGGCTAATTTTTTTTCACTTAGGAGTGCAGCAATTCTTATAGGTCGTGCAGTTTTGGACTTATCAGTCATATTTCATTCCACTCTTCTTGATAACGAGAAAATCAATTAAAACACTTACTTTGGTTGAGATAATTTGAACAAACAATATAATAATTTTTCTTATGATTTTATAAATTTTTTTTGATATTTGCATTTTATATTCATTTTGAGTTTTTAAATATTATGAAATAATATAATACTCCTTACTATTGTCTGAATGATGTAGAACCTCACTGGTAGGTGGTAGGCGAAATTAATCGGTCTGATTTTTGAAAAGCGCATTGTAGGCATCGGCGGCAGGTTTGGCGCCGAGTTCATCAAGAGCGTTTTTAAATGCCGATCTGACTTCCCCGCCGGTTCGCAGTTTCAACGTTTTTAAAACTGTCATCAAAATTTCTCTGGTTCTTAAGCCTTCATCAGAGTGAGAGCAATAGCTTATTTTTCGAGCGACGACTAAACCCCGTAATTCTCTTTCGGCTAAATTATTATCTGCTGGCACATCCCGATCAGCTGCCCAGTGGTATAAACGATCATGCTTTTCCCGGAAGATATTCTGGATGTTTTGAATGCCAGGATGATTGGCCTGGCTGTTCATTATCTTGATAATTTCTTCTTTGGTTTTCGATGCTCTCTGGTAAAATTCTTTATCGCTAATGGGCAAAGACCTCAGATTCATTGCCTCGGTAAGTAACGGGACACAGTCCTGGATGAAGGTTTTGATTTCCGGGTTATCAGGGAACTCCTTTTCCAAATCCTCGATATTTCGCAACAGATGAGCATAGCAGTACTGAATTTGACAAGGGGCTTTATTATAGCCATCATAGCGGTCGACAACCAAAACACCGGGAAGTTTATCCTGACCAAACACTTCCTGTGCTATTTGGCCGGAACGACTTTTCCGAAACCGAAAGACACTGGTATTCTTCGTTGTGAAGAGCCAGGCATAACCGTTTTTTCCATCACTGCGCCATCCGGTCTCATCAGCATGTTTCACTTTTGCCTTGCGGTAATCTTCAACCAGTTTTGGCGGTACATCTTTCAACATCCCTGCTAATTTTTGCATGGATTTGATTAACGCCCCATAACCAATGCCGGTCTGCCTCTCCAAATGCCCCAGAGGGATACCGTTCAAGTAATGTTCGCTTGCCACATGAGCCAGCAAATTGTTGCTATACAAATTCCGGGGAAGAACCCCCGGCGCTTTCGCCTGAAATAGGTGGTGACACCCTCTACACCGCTTGCGTTCCAGTTGATATACAACCTTCTCGGTTTTGATGATATAGTCAAACACTGCCCGTTCCCGGTTGCCTAAATCTTCTAAGTCTTTTCCACCACATTGCGGACAGCTACAAGCAGCGTTTATCTGTTCTACCCGGTCTGCATCTTCTCGTTCTATCTTTTGACGTCCATTACCCCTATGACCAGGCTTGGCACCCCCTCTGTTTTTCTCCTTCTTATCTGCCTTGCTGTTCTCTTTGTATGGTTTTTGGGACGATGGCGTGGAAGAACCATAATAGCCCTCGCTAATCTGCCGATCTTGATAACGAAGTTTAGCCTTCAGAGATTTTACCTCCTCCCTGAGACGATAAATCTCCTCTTGTTTCTTTATACATTCACGGCAGTTAATCATAGCAGACATTTAATCGCTCCCGAAAATCTTTAACCAGTGGATAAGCATAAACATCCTTAAGGGGAAGATTATTGGTGCTGTAACGGTCGTTGCGTCCCCGTCCTTTGGTATGGCCTAAATGTTGCCAGTTTGCCGCCTTATAACAGCTACCCCGGAAACGTTGCCGCTCGACAAAGGTCTCCATCATCACAATATTATGGTTATAGTAAGCTTGCCAATCACTGGCAATACGCCGGGAAATTCTACCCAAAATCAAGGAGGCCAAATTAGGGATATGAACCCAAGGCAGGATAAGAAACCGATTGTTGTTGACAATCAGGGATAAATTCTCCTCCCTTTGCCGACGGTTCCAGCCAATATATCGATCCCGAACCGATACCTTATAAGCAGCTCCCCCAAACCCGATGCAACCTAAAACATCACCGTCTCCTTTGATGATATATTTTAATTGCTCGCCACTGCCTTGATGATAACCCAGGTAATGAAATGAATGAATTAGCCTGTTATATAATCTCTCCTCAGAGGTGCCACGCACCATGAAAAACTCTATCCTGGAAAAATTACCCAAAGACTGGGTAATTGGGAAAATCCCATGATCAGCTATTTTCTTAACATTGTTAGTGTATCCTGCTCTCCGGGAAGGCGCCAGGGGTGGGGGAAGTTCAATTAACCCTCTCTTCTCTAATCGTCTTAATAAATCACGGCAGAGAATATCACGGTATTGCCCATTGGGCGTGCGCCAATTCCATATCTTGCACAACTGCTTTGATATATAGGTCCTGCCTCGATGACCATGCTCGATAATGAGCTCTTTTATCAAATCAATATCAGAGGAACTGATCTCTCTTTTTAGAATGATTAGCTGCTCTTTCATACCCAAAAGTTAAAAGAAAGTCGAAAGAGAAACCAGCCTTTTTTTAGTTTTTTTTATCAATCCCACCCGCGAGTGAGGTTCTACTGAATGATCAATTTTTATCTCGCTTCTTTTGATATAATTTATTAACATTTGATATTTATTAAATAAGGCACATTCTATAATTGAGTTATTTCTCGTGGCACAGCAAGACTCAAATGATCAATTACTCTGGCAGGAGATGAAAAATGGAGATCAGTTAGCACTCGCAAGTCTATTTAAAAGGCACTACCAAACACTGTTCGATTATTCATATAAATTTTGCAGAGACGAAGAATTAGCGAAGGATTGTATCCAGGAGCTCTTTTCATATATCTGGCAACGGCGGACCAATCTCGCTGATGTAGTTGCTGTGAAAACTTATTTATTAACGGCCATACGCCGAGAGTTAATTAAAAACCTTAAAAAACAACGAAATTCATTTAAAAAGAATCAAAAGCTCACCCAAAATTTGGAATTCTTTGCTTTTTCCCCGGAAGATTTATTACTTATGAAAGAACAAAATATTTCTCTAAAAAAATTAATTCAAGAAATGTTGGACCAAATACCAGCCAGAATGCGTGAAGTACTATATCTGAAAACATACAGCAGCTTAACTTATCAGGAAATTTCAGTTGTTATGAATATTTCTCCTCAGGTGGCTCGGAATTATCTCTATGAAGCTTTAAAACGAATGCGAAAACTGAAGAATAAACCAGATCTTTAAAGATCAAAATCTCAATTATTAACCCGATATCTAATAACAAACTCAATTTATCCAATCATAATTTTTTTTCAAGAAACGCCATTACAAAAACCGTTTTAGGTTCTCTTATAGTATGTAGATAATAAAAATAAGAGTAATTTGCAATCAACTAAATATGATGTTTTTTGGGCCGAAAGGGAAATAATGGAAAAAAAACAATACCAGGATGTTTTATCTCTATTAACTGATGAAAAATTTCAATTGTGGCTTAAGGGAGATGGCGATGAGACTTTAAACCACGAATGGCAAGAATGGATAAGTCAAAATTCAACCAACCTCAAACTTTATCAAGAAGCACTTAAGATTTGGAGATTTGCTCAATATCGAGCTTCCCAATTACCCAATATTGATGAAGAGTGGAACAAACTGCAAAATAATTTGTCCTCAGCAAATGAACAGAAAATTAGTCATTCCTCCAAACATATTCCAATTCATCAAAAATCCAGAACTTCAAGATCATGGTTTGGTTACGCTATGGCTGCCGCTGCAGTGGTTGTTTTTGCCCTTGTAATTTGGACACAAGAGGTTTTTAATTCGAAAACCTCTGCTTCCGATATGGTCAGCATTACTACCGCTTTTGGTGAACGGAAAACCATAGATCTCCCGGACAACTCATCCGTGATCCTCAATGCCAACTCAACCTTAAGGTATCCAAAAAATTGGAGTGAAGCATCAAAAAACGTTCTCGAATTAACAGGAGAAGCATATTTTTCAACCGTTCAGCCAGTTAACAATCCACAACATAACTTTTTTGTGTCAACCGCAGATGGCATTATAGAAGTTTTGGGTACCCGTTTCAATGTTTATAGGCGAAACCACACCACCAGGGTGGCTTTGGTTGAAGGGCGTGTAAAAATTCATCCGCAAAAATCGGAAGAATCTGACAGAGAATTTTTAAATCCGACATTGTTGTCCCCCGGAGAAATGGCTTTCTTTAAAAAAGGAGAGCAGCAGGTCCATAAAAAATCTGAACTTATGGGAACCTACATTTCCTGGTGGAAAGATGCTTTAGTATTTGACAATACGCCTTTCCGAGAAATTATAAACCGATTAGAAGAAACCTATGGAGTTCAAATACATGTTTCGAACAAAAAGATGTTAAATCGAAAATTATCCGGTTCAATAGAAAATTCCAATTTCAGGGTTATTATCAAGGCTTTATCAAAAGTTTTGCAAGTTCCAATACATCAAGAAAAACAGCTAATTATCTTTGGTCAATATACACCCTCGTAACTAAATGATAAATTTGTGCGTTCTATTGGAAATGAGCAAATGAGAACACTTTTATGAGACAAATACATAAAATTCTCATTTTAATGCTATTCGCATTTGGAACAGTCCAAAGCCAAATTCTGATTCCCGATCACCAAATCAAAAAATATTTTTCTGACTTAAATCAGAAATCCCTGCCCCTTGAAAAAGCCATTTCAATTTTGGAACAAATTTACCAGGTTAACTTTTTTTATGAAGCCAATTTATTAAAAGGTAGACAAAGTCATCCATTAAAACATATTTCAAAAAATTTCCATAAAGATTTACAACACCTGATCGGAAATAATCCTATTCAATACCTCAAAGTGGGATCAAAAACTTATGTGCTTTTCCTAAAAAAAGCAATTTATACCAACCGACGAATTATTGAGGGATCTGTCACCAATAAGCAGGGAATCGGTATAGCTGACGCGGAAATATTTATTGAAGGAACTCCCTGGGGAGCTGCTGCAAATAAACAGGGAAATTATATTATAGAAAATGTTCCGGTCGGTAAATATTCCATTACTGCTCGATGCATCGGCTACAAAACAGATTACCAGGAGGTAATGGTCCATGAAAACGAGACAATTCAACTGGACTTTTCCCTGGAAGTCGACGTGCTGAATATGGAGGAAATCGTCACCACAGCTTCCCGGAATCCATTAACCAAAATCGAATCCAGCGTTGCGATTACTACCGCAACCAATGCTCAAATTGATGAGAGAAGTCCTCGCAGCACTGCGGATCTTTTAAAAATGATTCCCGGCTTTTATGTGGAAAGTTCTGGCGGTCAAGGCGGCAATAATTTGTTCCCAAGAGGTATACCGCAGGACGGGAGTTACCGCTATATCTCCATGTTTGAAGATGGTCTACCACTTTTCGAAGCGCCTGAATTGGCATTTGCCAATATCGACATTTTATTGCGAATTGATGAAACCATTGCTTCTATGGAGGGAGTTAGAGGTGGAACCGGCTCTATTTATGCCAGTAATGCCCCCGGCGGCATCATTAATTTTATTAATAAAACCGGCGGTGATGAACTGGAGGGTGTCGCCAAAATTTCAGTAGGAGACCACAGTCTCTATCGCTTCGACTTTAATTACGGTGGTCCTATTGGTAATAAATGGAAATTTAACCTGGGCGGTTTTATCCGTTATGACGATGGAATTCGATCACCCGAATTTGTGGCGAATAAGGGCGGACAGATAAAAGCAAACATCACCCGGCTCTTCAAAAACGGATATGTAAGGGTCTATGCCAAATATCTGAATGACAAAAATATTTTCTATTTGCCCATCCCCCTGCAAAACCCTGACGACCCTCATCCAATCCCCGGTTTTAACGCAAATTATGGAACAATGACCAGTGTGTATGCAGACAATAAAAGAATTCCCACTCCGGAAGGTAAAGCCATAGAACAAAAAATTAGCAATGGAATAAATCCGGAGCTTTTTTCTGCAAGCACTGAGCTGATGATTGATTTGGGTAAGGGTTGGAGTTTCTATAATGCCACCCGTGCAATGAAAGCTGACATTGATTTTAATGCCATATTTTCTCTGGACAATCCGTTTCCGGCAAAATTTTTCGCTGATTCTGTAAAGGAACTTTCCACTTTGCCTAATTTCCATCATTGGGAATACCGATATGCGGATTCCCAGGAAAAACTCACCAATGTCGGCAATCTGAATGGAAACGGTCTGGTTACAAGAAATGGATTATGGCATGTGGATAAACCCTTAAGAAGCATTACCAATCATTTGCAAATAAAAAAGAAAATTCAAGAGCATCATTTGAGTATCAGCGGATATTTCAGCCATTACTCGGCGGACGATTCATGGTACTGGCATAATATTCTATCAGAAGTTAAAGAGGCTCCCAGACTGTTGGACCTGGTGGCAGTGAATGAAACCGGTGATATTATTAGCTCTGTTACAAAGAATGGATTTGAACAGTATGGTACATTTTACGTTAATTCGAAAGGTGAAGCCGATTTATTTGCTGTTTCTTTGACAGATGAGTGGCAGTTCACAAACCGCTTACGTTTCGATTTAGGTGTTCGTTTTGAACAAAACGTTTTTAATGGTCGTGTGGAGAACACCCGGGACAACTTTGTGGTGAATGACGGTGAGAGTCCTGCAGAAAGAAATGTTAAATACGGAGATGGGACATTCCGGCACTATCATCATACCTTTAATGAGTGGGCTGTATCTGTGGGCGCCAATTTTAGTGTTAACCGTCAATTCGCTGTTTACGGCAGAGCCAGCCGGGGATTCAGAACCCCGGATTTTGACCACTGGATAATTTCAACTGATAAAGGGAATTCCCAATATGTGGTGCAGTTGGAAAGTGGTGCGAAACTCTCTTACGATCAGTTTTCGCTTTTTGGGACTGTCTTTTTCAGCCGCTTAGATAATATCCCATTTGTTGATGAAGTAGTTAAAGATGGACAAATTAGTAAAGAAAGCCGGTTTGCAAAAAGTACGACTATTGGAAGTGAAATTGAAGCCATATTCACCGCCTATAATAATTTGAGATTTCATCTTATCGGCACCCTTCAGAATCCAAGACTTCGTGATTTTGCCCCGACCATTATTAATCCTGAAACCGGTGGCCGGATGACTGTCAACCTGGATGGTAAACGCGTGCGGAGAATTCCACAAATCATATTAGACTTCAAACCTGTTTATATCTTTAACCCATTTAAATTTTATGGTACCTGGCAATATATTGGAGAACGATTTGTTGATGATGCCAATACCGCAAAACTATCTGCTTACAGTGTATTTAATTTTGGCTTTTCATGGGAATGGTTCGAAAGAGGAATGACCCTATCCGGAAATATAATTAATTTGACCAACTCAATTGGCTTAACCGAAGGCAATCCCCGGGTGGAACAAATTTTTGCAAACAGAAATGATCAAGTATTTATGGCTCGCCCGGTATTGGGCAGATCCATCGTTTTATCGGCTACTTATAAATTCTGAACATCAAAAAATCAAAGGAGGTGATAACAAAAAGTAAGTGGTTTCAGATTCATGTAATAGTTCTTTCTATTAAGATGTATCCTCAAAAAAAGGAGGCGTTATGACATGACAATTGATTTTTCTGTCTATTATTTTCTTAATGGTGAAAACAAATAACATTCGAGGAGGTCTATTATGTGTTTTAAAAATACCAGAAAGAATTATTTTCTATTCAGTATGATTATGATCTTTATTCTGGCTTTTTCTTTCACTGTGCTTGCTCAGGATACCGGTACTATAAAGGGCATGATTCAGGATCAAAATGGAAATCCACTTATTGGTGCCAATGTTTATTTAGAAGGTACTGTGCATGGTGCTGCTTCTGATGTGGATGGGACTTATTTTATTACCCAGGTTCCACCAGGGGATTATACAGCGGTTGTGAAATACGTCGGATTTAAATCGAAAAGGGCTGATCTAAGTGTAAGCGCCGGCGAATCCTCAACGCAAAATTTCACCCTTGTGGAAGACGCGCTTGGAATGGATGCTGTAGTGGTAACAGGTACTGCCACACCAAAGAAAAAGTTAGAATCCAGCGTTGCTATCACTACCGTAGATCCTAAAAAAATTGAAAGACTGGCGCCACGTAATACAGCCGATTTATTAAAAGCCATTCCGGGCTTTTATGTAGAAAGTTCGGGTGGAGAAGGTGGCAACAATCTATTTACCAGAGGTATTCCGGCGGATGGTAGTTTTCGATATGTTTCCGTTCAGGAAGACGGAATGCCAGTATTCGCAGCCCCGGAGGCTATGTTTTTTAACATCGATCTCGGGGTTCGAGTGGATGAAAACATAAAACGCCTGGAAGGTGTAAGAGGTGGTTCAGCATCAATTTTTGCATCCAATGCTGCTGGTGGTATTATCAATTATATCAGCAAAACAGGCGGTAATACATTTGGCGGTTCCGCGAAATTTTCTGCGGGAGACTACGGTATGTTTCGTACGGATCTGGAGTTTGGTGGACCACTTTCCGAGAATATCCGGTATCATATCGGTGGATTTTTACGAGCTGACCGCGGAATCCGTTCTACCGGATTTACAGCAAATTCGGGTGGACAGATTAAAGGAAATATTACTTATATGATGGATAAAGGTCATGTCAGATTATATGGAAAATATCTTAATGACCGAAATGTATTTTATCTCCCGATTCCTCTAAGTGGTTTAGACGATGAACTTGAAGGCTTTGATGCAAATTACGGCACTATGACCAGCCAGGACCTATTTTATTTAAATGTTAGAAAACCCCAGGGTCGCGGTTTTCAGGAACAGTATTTAGATCGTGGCATGAATCCGGAATTAACGACTTACGGCGGCGAATTACTCTATGAACTGGCAGAAGGATTTACCGTAAGGAATAAATTCAAAAGGAGTGTATTGGACCATCAATTTAATGCCATTTTTTCGCTGAATGATCCCTTGCTGGCAAGTGATTATGCTGCAAACCGGGGAATCAGTGATCCGGTTTGGAGTTATGCACGTGGAGAGAATGCGGGCGAAACAATCAATAATATGTCTAATTTAAATGGGAATGGTTTGGTTGTGGATGTTGGCTGGTGGGCAGTAACCATGCCTATGAACGATTTTATCAATGACTTTGCCATCAGCGGTAAATTGGAAAACCATAATGTCACTTTGGGATACTGGTTTTCTCATGATAAACAGGAAGCACACTGGTGGTGGCATAATGTGCTTACTGAAATTACCGACGAGCCCAGGGCACTGGATCTCATGGACGGAAACACTGGCATTTATTTTACGGATAATGGATATTCTCGATACGGTGCAACCTATCTAAATTACAATTTTTCCAATTATATTAACGCCTTTTATGCTAACGATGAAATCTCCTTTGGGAAATTTACGCTGGATGCCGGAATACGTTATGAAATTGGTGAAATTGATGGTATGACTGAAAATACCCAATCGTATGATATGGGAGACGCCACAACCATGGCGGATGACGCAGTGATATATGGTGATGGTTCATATACACCATGGGATTTTGAATACGATGAATTTGCCTGGTCTATTGGTGCGAATTATAAATTGGATGACAACCTTGCCATTTTCGGTCGCGCCAGTAACGGTTTCCGTGCCCCCGATGACAATAATCTTGTTTTCAGCAATGCCGTAGATGCTCGAGTAGAGGATATTTCTCAATTTGAATTAGGCGGAAAATACAATTCGCCTATTGTGGCAGTATTTGCTACGGGATTTTATAGTTTATTGAACGATTTCCCGTTTAGTGATGAAGTGCTTGGACCGGGTGGAACCATAATTAATCAAACACGTTTTGCTGATGCCACAGCAATTGGTCTGGAGCTTGAATTAATTGGAAGCTATGAAGGATTCGGTCTTGACTTCACCGGTACGTTTCAGGATTTAACCTATCAGGATTATCAATTTACCCAGGGCGGTGATGATTTTGATTTTGACGGAAACCAGGTTCGGCGAATACCCAAGGTCTACTTTACAATCACACCTTCGTACCAAGTCGAAGCATTGCGCCTCGATTTTACGGTCCAGCACGTAGGTGATCGCTTCACAGATGATGCGAATACCGAAAGCGCTGAACTTCCTGCTTTCACCCAATTCAATGCAGGTGCATCTTATAATTTAGGTGCTTACACATTTGCTGTACATGCAGTTAATATTACAAACACCATCGGCTTAACAGAGGGAAACCCACGAACTGAATCTGTGTTAGCTGGTGAAAAATCTTTCCGTATGGCAAGACCTATTATGGGACGTACTATCGTTGGTTCAGTTATCTATAATTTTTAGTTAAAAATGATAAAGTCTGATGTAAGTGAGGGGGCCTTTTGGTTCCCTCGCTTTTCTATGTTTAAGCAGAAAAATTCTTTTGAAAATGGAATAAGCATGTTTATGTTTGTTGAATTCTAAATTTTCAGTAAGATAATATATAACGAGGTTTTATGCCCGAATTCAGTGTGCATCCAGTCGATATGACGATGGTGGCGCTTTATGCCGTATTCGTCATTTATATCGGATTCAGATTTGCAAAAAAACATGAAAATGCAGAAGATTATTTCCTGGCTGGTCGCTCAATGACCTGGCCGCTTATCGGTTTTTCACTGCTTGCTTCCAATATGTCCAGCACCAGTTTAGTGGGTTTGGCAGGCGATGCTTACAGCACCGGTATATCAGTTTATAACTATGAATGGATGGCAACAGTGATTCTTGTTTTCTTTGCCGTCTTTATTTTACCGTTCTACCTTCGCTCAAGAGTTTTCACCATGCCGGAATTTCTTGAAAAAAGATTTGATGGTCGCTCCCGGACTTATTTTTCCATACTCACCCTTTTTTTGAATATTGTCGTTGACACAGCCGGAAGCCTGTACGCCGGAGGATTATTAATTAAGCTCATCTTTCCGGAAATTCCAATTTGGCAGACCATCTCTGTTATGGCACTTCTGGCCGGTCTATATACAATTGCGGGTGGATTGTCTGCTGTTATTATCACAGATATGATTCAGGCAATTTTACTTTTAATCGGTTCCGTGGTGATTACCATAATTGCCTTTGTTAAAATTGGGGATTGGAGTATTGTAGAACAAGTGACCAAACCGGAAATGTTAAGCCTGGTCCGTCCATTGGACGATCCGGCTGTCCCCTGGCTTGGTTTAATTACCGGTGTTCCCCTTTTGGGTTTTTATTTTTGGTGTACCAATCAATTTATGGTTCAACGGGTCTTGAGCGCAAAGGATGAACGACATGGTCGGTGGGGAGCGATATTTGCCGGACTCCTCAAAATTCCGCCGCTCTTTATTATGGTTCTCCCGGGAACCATGGCCAGAGTACTATACCCGGATTTACCCAAGGCCGATTTAGTTTATCCAACACTTTTATTTGACATGTTGCCGGTCGGCATTCTGGGAATCGTTTTAGCCGGATTTGTGGCGGCGCTGATGTCACAGATTGATTCGACCCTGAATTCCGCTTCTACACTTATTACCATGGACTTCGTGCATAAGAAACGGCCCGATATTGACAATAAAAAATTAATGTGGATCGGCAGAGGATTTACTGCCCTGTTCATGATACTGGCTGCAGTATGGGCACCGTTTATTGAAAATTTTGCCTCATTGTTCAAGTACCTTCAGAAAATATTGTCCTATGCAGTACCTCCTATTGTGGCACTCTTTATAATAGGCATTTTTTGGAGACGAGCGAATTCCAACGGAGCAATCTCTACAATAATTGTGGGAGTCATTTCCGGGATTACCCTGTTTGTACTTAACGAAATCCTGCTTGTGATTAATATTCATTTTCTCTATATCGCACTTATTCTCTTTCTTATATCCATTCCGGTTCTTATTATTACTAGCCTGGTTACTGATCCTCCGCCGGCTGAAAAAGTTGAAGGTCTCATATGGACAAAGAAATTTTTCAGGGCAGAGTCCAAATTATTGCAGGGAGTCCCCTGGTATAAAAATTACCGGATTCAATCGGGCCTCTTACTGATTGCAACATTTGCAGTCGTTATCTGGTGGTGGTAAATAAAAATAGATTTTAAATTTTAATTTATTAATTTTTACTGTGAGTCCATGGGCGAAGGTTATCAAAAGGCATTACAGCTCCTGAGAGATGTTGTAACTCAAGCGGGGATTGTTGCCTCAACTTCTAATTACCAAAATTATAACAGAATCTGGGCGCGGGATGGAATTGTCGCCGGGTTAGCCGGCCTTCTGGCGGGGGATAGTAAAGTGGTTGACGGATTAAGGGCCACCATCATTACTTTGAAAAATTCCGCAGGGGAGCAGGGGCAGATCCCTTCAAATATTGAATCGGATGCTACAGGAAAAATTGCCTCGGTGAGTTACGGCGGACGATGTGGCAGAGTGGATACCACACTTTGGTTTATTATCGGAGTGTGCCACTATGTTTACTTTACCGGGGACCGGCAACTGGCTAAGCTGATGGAACCATCCGTCCGAAAAGGGATGGAATTACTGAAAACTTGGGAGTATAATTCACGGGGATTAATTTATGTGCCGCAATCCGGAGATTGGGCGGATGAGCATGTTTTTCATGGTTATATTTTGTACGACCAGCTTATGCGGCTGTGGGCAGCACGCTGTGTTCTCAAAATATTTAACGAAAATATTGACTTGAGAAAGTTAAAATCTTTAATACAGATAAATTATTGGCCCTGGCAAGAAAACGCTGAATCAAAGTTTGTCTATCAACCAAGGGCCTTTCATAATTTTTTAAATTCTCAATCTGAATCTTCATATTTTTTACTCTCACTAACGCCGGGGGGTTACTTCAACCAGTTTGATGCTCTAAGTAATGCTCTTTGTGTCTTGCTGAATGTTGCCTCTCATGAACAATCTCTAAAAATATTCAGATACGGTAATTCCATTGCCGCAGATACAGCCTATAACCTGCTCCCCTGTTTCTGGCCACCTGTCCAAAAATCCGATCCGGAATGGCAGCAATTACAAAACAACTGCGATAATATTTTCAGAAACGAGCCTTACCAATACCAGAATGGTGGAATTTGGCCCATTATGAACGCCTGGTGGGGAATGGCACTTGTTAAATATGGAAAATCTGATCAGGCAACAAAAATCTTAAACTCCATACACCAGGTAAATAAAAAAAATGAAGACGGCAAAAATACATGGGATTTTTTTGAGTACGCCCATGCAAAAACCGGAAAACCGGGAGGCACCCGGAAATTTAGCTGGAGTGCAGCCGGCGCCATTATGCTGACGGAGACCATTCGGGGAAATTCCCTGTTATGGGATTGATTCCGGGATAATATCGATTCTATCTCAAATTTTAAATATAAAAGGATAACTATGCATGTCGTTTTCTTGAATCCGCAGGGAAATTTCGATAGAACCGATAGAGGCTTAACAGAACATCCCGATTTTGGCGGCCAACTTGTGTATGTCAAGGAGACTGCTCTTGCAATGGGAAATTTAGGGCACCAGGTAGATATTATCACCCGTCAGATTATTGATCCGCAGTGGCCGGAATTTGCGCAACCTGTAGATCATTTCCCCGGACACGAAAATGTTCGTATTTTAAGGTTTCCCTGCGGTCCGAAGCACTTTCTTTCCAAAGAACAGCTTTGGCCTTATATAAAAGAGTGGACTGAATCCATCCTCCGGTTTTATAAAAGAGAAAGAACAACTCCGGACGGATTTACCGGCCATTACGGGGATGGGGGATTAGCAGCGGCGCTGTTGGCAGAAAAAACTGAAATACCTTTCACATTTACCGGACACAGCCTGGGCGCTCAAAAAATGGAGAAGATGGTCTCCGGTTTTGAAAATTTCAATCAGGTTGTAACGAAATTTAGATTTGATAAACGGATCGCAGCCGAGAGAATTGCAATCTCAAGAGCCGCTCGAATTATCAGCAGTACCGATCAGGAAAGGTTTAAACAATATGGACATCATCTTTATTCGGAAGTTGTGAATCCGGGAAACGAGACAAAATTCGCAGTGATTCCACCCGGCGTAAATCTCAAAATATTTGGAAGGGATCAGCAAGATTCTCTGGATGAAAAAATTGCTAAAAAGATCAATAAAATGATGAAAAGGGATATTCCATCGCAGCGTCGTGATCTACCGGTGGTGATTTGTTCCAGCCGACTGGATCGAAAAAAAAATCATATTGCATTAGTAAGAGCATGGGCAGAATCGGAAAGTCTGCGAAATTCCGCCAATTTAGCCATTATAGTCAGAGGCACCGACAATCCCCTTCAAGAATGGGAAAATGTATTTAAGGGAGAAGAATATCAGGTATTCAGGGAAATTGTAGAGGCAATAAATTCCAACAATCTGTATAGCTCAGTGACGCTTTTCGATTTAAATAGTCAGAAAGAGTTGGCCTCCTGCTATCGATACCTTAGCAGTCATAAACAAGGTATTTTTGCACTTACTGCTTTTTATGAGCCATTTGGTTTAGCACCTCTGGAAGCAATGGCGGCCGGACTCCCGGCAGTTGTAACAAAAAATGGCGGACCCAGTGAGAGTTTGCAGGAGAAAAACAGAGAGTTTGGGATATTGGTAGATCCGGAAGATCCTCTGGATATTGCAAACGGTATTACACAGTTAAGCCTGGATTACAAGCGCTGGAAAGAAATGCAAGGGGCTGGAATCCAGAGAATCCGGGAAAAATACACCTGGGAAAAAACTGCTGAAGGATATCTCCGGGAAATCCAACGCTTGAAAAACGAAAATAAAAACCGGACATTTCAATATCCCATTCCGAGCTATTTCAGAAACCCGGAAAATGATGACATTAATCAAAATTGGTTGGCAAATTTATTTTTCAAAAAGTAAATACCGTGAGATTTTAAATGAAGACTGAAAGCAAAATACAATTTTCAAGCAGACGAAACACTGAATATGATATTTTAGCTGTTGGGGAATTATTGATTGATATGATCAGTCAGGAAACCCACTCCACTTTAGGTGAGGCAAGTAATTTTAATCGTTTCCAGGGTGGAAGTCCCGCAAATTTTTCTGCGAACATGGCTCGTCTTGGAAATAGTGCTGCACTGTTAGCCTCTGTAGGAGAGGACAGTTTGGGCGATTACCTGATAAAACAAGTTCAGGAACTTGGTATGCAAACTGATTATATTAATCGAATTGCAAAGTCGCCAACCACACTGATTCTTATAGTACGATCCGAAGAAACACCAGATTTTCTGGCTTATCGTAGTGCGGACCGTTTTATTGAAGCCAAACATATCCCCGATGCTTTGCTGAAAAAGAGTCGTATTTATCATAGCACCTGTTTTGCACTGAGCCTGGAGCCCGCCCAGAGCAGTATATTAGATGGTGCAGTTCGCGCCAGAGAATTCGGATGTCAGCTCTCTCTCGATGCTAACTATTCACCACGTATCTGGGAAAACAGGATTGAAGCAAAAAATATTATTGAAAAATACTGCCAACTCAATGCATTTGTAAAAATAAGTTTAGATGATATCGCAAGACTTTTTAACGATGACACGCTTACGCCGGAAAAGGCTATTTCAATTTTTCATGGGTGGGGCGCTGTCCTGGTATGTTTAACATTAGGTAAAAAAGGTAGCATAATCTCCTGGGAATTTGGGAAACATCAATCCACAGTGCCTGCACCTCAAGTTAAAGTCTTAGATGCCACTGGCGCAGGAGATGCTTACTGGGCGGGATTTCTAACTGCCTGGCTCGATGGATATCAACCACTGGAATGTGCAAAAGCGGGGCATAATTTTGCGGAATTAAAATTAGGAGTAGTAGGTCCGTTACCCCATAGTGTTGACAAATCAAGAATTTATAAAAATATTTAAACGCATTTGACCGCTCTTTGGTATCGGAAAACTATGATCCGGAAGGAGTATTGAATGATTGACTTAATTATCGTTTTGCTGTTTATCGTTTACAGTATAAGCAACGGTTTTCGAAATCAATCCAAAGCTTCTGAAAATTTGGAGGAATATTTTTTAGCCGGTCGTTCCATAAAGGGCTGGCGGGCCGGATTCAGTCTGGCCGCCACCCAGTTTGCGGCGGATACCCCGCTGCTGGTCACCGGCCTTATCGCCACCGGCGGCATTTTTATGCTCTGGCGGTTGTGGATTTATGGTCTGGGTTTTCTGATGATCGGATTTTTATTGGGCCGTGCCTGGCGGCGGGCAAAAGTAATAACCGATGCTGAACTGACTGAAATCCGCTACAGCGGCAAAGGCGTGTTAGCGCTCCGCGGATTAAAAGCAGTCTACTACGGAACTGTGATGAATTGCACCATCATGGCGATGGTGTTAGTAGCGGCTACCCGCATCAGTGAAGTTTTCCTCCCCTGGCATCAATGGCTGCCTGAAGGGTTTTACCAGATTATTTACAATTTTGTCCAATCTGTCGGAATTTCTTTAGCCTCAGGCGCTTCCGGATTAGACCCCTTTGTAGCAACCACCAATAATATTATCAGCATTTTAGTGATCATCGCCTTTACTGCGCTTTATTCCACCACCGGCGGTTTACGCTCAGTCATTGCTACTGACTCCGTTCAATTCAGTCTGGCGATGATCGGGACACTTATTTACGCCGTTATTGTGATTATTAAATCCGGTGGACTGGGGAACATTGTAGAAAGTTTAACCGAACTTTACGGGGTGGTCCTTACCAGTCAGATTCTCTCCTTCAGTCCTAATACGGTTGAGGCACTCATGCCTTTTTTGGTGATTATCAGCCTACAATGGTTTTTTGAACGCAATAGTGACGGAACAGGCTATTTTGCACAACGCCTGATGTCAACCAAAAGCAACCGCGATGCCCGATTAGCGGCGTTTATTTTTACCTGGCTGCAAATCTTTTTGAGAAGTCTGATCTGGCTGATCATCGGAGTTGGTTTACTGGTGGTTTACCCATTTGACCCGGCGACAGCGGTCGGTGAGGATTTTGTCGCCAAAAGGGAACTTCTATTTGCCACCGGTATCAAAGATTTACTGCCTGTAGGCGTTACCGGTATTATGCTGACCGGAATGCTGGCAGCATTAGCTTCCACCATCGATACCCACTTAACCTGGGGTGCCAGTTACTGGAGCAACGATCTCTATTTGCGAATTATTAACCGCGCCTGGCTTAAACGGGAACCCTCTACCAAAGAACAGGTGATCATTGCACGTCTTTCAAATATCGTGATATTGACCATTGCATTAATTATTATGGCTAACCTGGGTTCCATTCAAACCGCCTGGTATATTACGCTGTTGTTCGGTGCGGGAACCGGTGCAGTGCTGGTGCTTCGCTGGTTATGGGAACGGATTAATCTCTTTTCGGAAGTATCTGCCATTGTCGCCTCTCTCATTTTTGCCCCCATCATTCTCTTTACCATTGAGGCAGAATGGCTCCGTTTACTGCTTATGTCATCCATATCCACAGTTGTCATTGTCATCGTCACCTTACTGACCCGTCCCACTGAGGAAAATACCTTAGTAAAATTTTATGAGAAAGTTGATCCGCCCGGATTTTGGAGAAAAACCTCGGCAAAATCAGGTAAAGAAGCAGACCGCCCGATGAAAGCATTTAAAAATGCAGCTTATTTAACAATAACCACCAGTCTATCCGTCTATTTGCTTCTGGTCGGATTTGGGAAACTTATTCTTCCCAATCCCGCAACCTCCGTTTCATACTCTTATATTTATATTATTTTGGGATTTGCCAGCATCGGATTGTGGTGGCGGAAAATGTTTTCCAAGGAATTTTTGGGGGCAGAGGAAGATTGATTGGAGATTGAAATATAGGATGATCTTTTTTACACCCCCCTATATTCCCCTGCCTCGCTGACTGCAGGAAATGGGGATTTCCCTATCTCCCCAAATGATCTTCTTCGGATGGAATATAATCTTCGATGACCGGGAAGTTGTCCAACTTCTTGGCAAATGCGGCATCCAGAAACGAATTGACCCACCAAAAAATATCCTGGCGTTGGATGGAACGCCGTAATTTACGCATGCGTTTCTTCCGCTCGGTCTTGGTCATTTTATAAGCATTATAAATCGCCTCGGCAGTTCCTTCAATATCATGCGGATTGACCAATATCGCATTTTTTTGAAACTGCGGTGCGGAACCTGCAAATTCACTCAAAATTAACACGCCGGTTTCTTCAATGTTGGATGCACAATATTCCTTAGCAACTAAATTCATACCGTCCTTAAGTGGGGTAATCAATGCAATTTCCGAGGTACGATAATAAGAGACCAATTCAGGACGTTCCATGCTCCGAAACATGTAGTGTATAGGGATCCACCCGTAACGGGTATACTCCCCGTTTATCTCACCCACCAGCCTCTCGATTTCAATTTTTAAATCCGCATATTTTTCAATGTCCCGACGGCTGGGCACCACTAATTGCACCAGGGTAAGCCGCTCAATCAATTCCGGGAATCGCTGCAAGGCATTGCGAAATGCCTTCAAGCGCTCCGGTACCCCTTTACTGTAATCCAGACGATCCACGCCAAAAATAATCTTCTGATTGGGAAAGTCTTCATGTATGTACCACGCCCGGTCCGATACTTCCTGTGTTTCTGCCAGCTTTTCAAATTCCCTAAAATCAATACTGATGGGGAACGCCCCTACCCGGATTTCTTTCTCTGGGGTTTTAAGCGTCACCACCTGTCCCTTTCCCGATACCCTTGCTTTGTTTAAAAAATTTCGCGCGTTCTGAATGAAATTTCTTCGTTCCCGGAGTGTATGAAATCCGATGAGATCGTATGCAGTTAATGATTTTAAAATCTGAAAGCGCCAGGGTAACCGTACATAAATGTCGGGTGGCGGGAATGGGATATGCAAAAAATAGGCGATTGTATTCTCGATTCCCATCTCCCTCAAATGCTGACCCACACCAATGAGATGATAATCATGGATCCAAATGAAATCATCTTTAGAGACATTTTGGGCAATCGCTTCCGCAAATTTTCTATTAACGCTTTTGTAGGTTGCCCAGTATTGTGGTCTGAAAACACAGTGAGCCTGAAAATCATGAAACAGCGGCCAGATTATTTCATTGGCAAAACCCTTATAATATTCTTCCTTTTCTTTCGCTGTCAGATTGACTGCCTTAAGCTTATAGCCGATTTTTCGTGCTTCTTTTGCAAGGAGTGAATCGGTGTCTATATGTTCCTCAAACACATTTCCCGGCCATCCGATCCAAATACCACCACGATCTCTCAACACAGGTGCCATTGCTGTGACCAGTCCACCCGAACCGGATTC
>CAZVKP010000003.1:0-27900 GCA_964627635.1 uncultured Calditrichaceae bacterium
TTACGAAAATACGGTTTTGATGACTTTAAATTAACCACTAAGTCAGGATTCCTGAGTTTGATATTATTTTAATGATATAAATTACTTATCTCCGGCGGAGTTGTGTTTGGTGGCTTAAAACTACTGGTTTTGGTAGCGTGTTGTAAACGCTCCATCACTTTGTTTCGCCAGACAGCCTTCACTTTTGCCCCGCCTTCACTGGTGTAACGGTGCTCAATTGTCCTATTATCCAGATTAATTAGGAAATATGCAGGTTCATTTTCATTGGTGTAGGGCAGGGCAAACTTTTTGTTTTCCGGGTGATTTTCCAGATATTGCAATAGAATGACACTGGCTTCTTTCTTTAAATTGTTGATGGGTGCAAACGAGGTTTCAATCATTTGGAAGTCGGGTGAAGGTTTATAAATAACAGCGGAAAGTTCGCTGGGCTTGCTTGGTTCGCCAAAATTTGTTACAAAACTGTAAATAAGAAATATGACAATTACAACTCCTAAGCCGTATAGCAGAATCTTATTTTGTTTGTTCATTTTAATTCCCGGGAAATAAGTTACTTGATATTAATTGGATGAAAAATGAGTAGTTTTCTCTTTAACTTCATTTTTAATTCGCTGGATAATTCCGCTTAAACCCCGCACACGCACCATCCCGATTTTGTGACTTAATCCCAATCGTTGAATTAGATCCATGGGCAATTTTTCGGCATCTTCGGGAACTGCATTATTGAGAGATGCCGCTAAAATAGAAACTAATCCCCTCACGGTGGGAGATTCCTCTGCTACATCAGTCAATATCTTTACCCGGTTATTTTCGATCTCCACAAACAGGTAGACTGGTGTCTGACATTCCGGCACCCGATTTAATTCGGTATCCCGGGCATCGGCATATTGTTCCGGCAGGGGAGGTAATTTCTCTGCATAATCCAGTAGCAGCTCCAGACGAAAATCATCGTCCATTGATTGAAAATCTTGTATGATTTCATTTAATTGATCTGTCATCGTTTCTAAAATCTTTTTCTTTTCGACTCTTATTTAACTAATGAAATATTGAACCTCTCCAAGGGTCTTCTTTTTGTTGAACTGTAAAAAGTCTCTAAATATTGAGTTCCTATGGAACTTATATTAGAATTTTACCCATTTCAAACTGAGTCTGGAAAAGGTAGAATCCTACTTTTCAATGGGCGCGCGCACCATGTTGCCCCACTCAGTCCAGGAACCATCATAATTCCGGACTTTCTCGAAACCCAATAAGTAAGTCAAAACAAACCAGGTATGGGCGGAACGCTCACCGATCCGGCAATAGGCAATGACTTCATCATCCGGATTCAAGCCCAAACTTTTCTGGTAAATTTCCTTCAGTTCTTCATAGGATTTAAATGTGCCATCTTCACTTACTGCCTGTGACCAGGGGACATTTTCAGCGCCTGGAATATGTCCACCCCGTAATGCTCCTTCCTGCGGATAATTTTCCATATGCAGTAATTCACCGGTATACTCCGCACTGGAACGCACATCGATTAATGGTTTTTTTGCTTTGGTATGGGTCAGAACTTCGTCCCGGAACGCTCGAATTGCTTCCTCATTCACCTGATTGACATTGTAGTTCGTTTTCGGATAGTTTGGAACTTCTTTTGTTAAAGGTCTGTTTTCATCAATCCATTTTTTCCGCCCGCCGTTCATAATCAGGCATTTCTGGTGACCGAACAACTTAAATGTCCAGAAGGCATAACATGCCCACCAATTATTTTTATCTCCGTAAAACACAACGGTGGTGTCATTGGAAATTCCCTTATCGGACATGAGCTTCTCGAAACGCTCTTTATTTATATAATCCCGAATCAGCGGGTCTTGCAGATTTTCCTGCCAATCAATTTTTACCGAAGCCGGGATATGCCCGGTGTCGTATAGTAAAATATCTTCATCGGATTCGATAATCCTCAAATCCTGATCTTTTTGATGATCTGCTACCCACTGCGTATCAACTAAAACTTCCGGGTGAACATATTCTGCCATGATGATTCTCACTTTATTTTTGGTGAAAAACCTTAAGATTAAAACTTAACTTTTGAATATGGAACACTATAACCTGTTTTGTCCAAATTTGTCAGATTAGGCTACGTAATTAAAAACATTACCATTCAGCAAGTGTTAAATACCACGTAAAAAAATCGCTCTGTCATATTTAACTGACACCGACAACTTCTTTTTCTGCTTGCTGTTGATTTTGCTTGATAGTGTTATCCGATTTAATCAAATCCTGGATGGTAATTTGCTCCAGAACCTGATCGACCGCATTTTGAACCAGGTGCCAAACCGAACGAACCGAACATTCACTGGTATGGGTACACAATTGTAAAAACCCGGAATGCTTCTTGCAAAATTCGGATGAATATAACTTTCCGCCTAATACGCCAATCACTTCACTCAATTTAATCTGATCTGCAGGAATTGCCAATGAGTAGCCGCCTTCTTTTCCCCTGGTACTGTTTATATAGCCGGCTAAACGTAATAACCGACAAAGCTTCGCAACATAATGTTCGGATATTCCCTCTTCTTCACTTAATTGGGGAATTGTTATTCCCTCTGAATTTCCAAACTGGGCAATTCGAAGCAAAATCCGTAATCCATATTCTTCTTGTGATGATATTTTCATCGCTTATCCAATTGCACTAAAGTTCCTGATAGTGGATTCAGGAGTTACTCTCCTGATATTTGGGCAGCTTAGAGCTGCATTGAATGGTATATTCAAGTTGATCATATATTTCGGGATCAACTGATGGTCCGCTTCTATTACATTTATCATCAAAAACACCTGTCAGAATATCACTAATTTCTTCCGGTGATTTATTTACAATATCCTTCCGTTCCAGGATAAAGTCGATTTCCCCATTCTTGAATAAGGCAATACAAGGGGAGGAAGGGACGAAACTATTCAGGAACCGTTGGCGGACATATTCCACCGGACGTTTGTCCATACCGGCAAAAACAGAAACCAGATGTTCCGGAATCACCTGATGCTGCAAAGCCAATGCGACTCCCGGGCGGGCACTTCCCGCTGCACACCCACAGACAGAATTGACCACCAGAAGAACCGTTTCATCGTTATTTTTCAGTAGTGCATCGTCAACCGTATCCAAATCAAATAACTCATTGAAGCCTACTGCTGTTAATTCGTCCCTCATATACTGCACGGATGCAGGGTCATAATTGGGTCTATATCTTAGATCAAAATTATTCATTCTGAACCCCTCTATTTTAAATCCATTTTACACGTTAAAAAATTTGAGTCATTTCAGTTTTACATAAAACCTAATTCAAGCTTGGCTTCTTCACTCATCATCTCAGGATTCCATGGCGGATCCCATACCACATCGACTTTGGCATCTTCAATACCGATAACGGATTTAACCCGATCTTCCACTTCACCGGGTAAACTACCGGCTACCGGGCAGGCCGGTGAGGTAAGCGTCATTTTTACATGAGCAACATTGGAATCATCGATTTGGATATCATAAATTAATCCTAATTCGTAAATATCCACCGGGATTTCCGGATCGTATAATGTTTTAAGAATTTCAACGATTTTTTCTTTAAGTTCACTGTGGCTCATTTGCTCTTCCATATTTTAATCCAAAAATATTAATAAATTGCTTTGAATCGGTCATTGACTTTGGCATCGACCATTTCTCGAACCGGATCAATTTTAATTCTGGAAAAAACATCCGCAGCAAATGCATATCTCAACATGGCATTGGCTTCTGCTTCACTCAATCCCCTCTGTCTCAAATAAAAGAGGGCCTCTTTATCCAATTCCCCGATTGTGGCGCCGTGACTGCATTTTACATCATCTGCATATATCTTTAACTGCGGCTTGGAATCAATTTCCGCTTCTTCGCTTAGCAACAGATTTTTATTCGATTGAAATGCATTGGTTTTTTGTGCGTCCGGTCTCACATAAATGGTTCCGCTAAAAACGCCCCGTGCTTTATCTGCAAGAATACCTTTAAATAATTCGTTACTGTTACAGTTCGGTTTTGCATGATCTATATTGGTATGATTATCGATGTGCTGGGTTCCGTTTACCAGATAAAAGCCATATAAATTGGACTCACAGTTTTCACCGTGTAGAACCATGTTGGTGTTGTTGCGAACCAGTGCACCACCCAAATCCATACTGATTGTGGTAAACACACTCCGGTGGCCCTGATTTACCTGCATGGTGGCAATTCGATAGGCATTTTTGCTTTCATCCTGCACTTTAACATGATTAATAATTGCATCATCCTCTACTATGAATTCAGATACCGCATTGTGAAAATACAGATTTTCCGAGGAGTGATCGTGAGTTTCTATTATTTTTGCCTGACTTCCTTTTCCAAATACGAATAAGTTACGGGGATGTGCCTGGAAAGCTGTATCACCATCTGTGGTTAAATTTAATAAATGGATAGGCTCTTCCAGTATCATGCCATCCGGCACATAAACAAATGCCCCGTCTAAGGCAAATGCAGTATTCAATGCGGCAAAAGCCTCATTCTGATAATCCAAATATTTCGAAAGATATTTTTCAACTACTTTGTTATTATTTTTAAGAGCGTCCTGTAAACTGCTGATCACCAGATTTTTTTGCTCTGAATGAATGATAGAAAGATCAGAGGCGTATTTACCATTAATGAAAACCAATAGATTTGCATTCAACCCTTCAAAAGTATGTTTTTTGAGTTGAGTCTCAGAAATGTCCGCAGGCTCTTCAACCAAACTGAAATCATGCTTTAAAATAGGATCGACATTGGTGTACTTCCATTCTTCAATTCGGGTAGTGGGGAAACCCAGCTCTTCAAATTTTTGAATGGCATCCTGACGGGTTTTATGAAATGGAATGTCCTGATGGCCATTTAAGTTATTTTCAAAATTTTTATATTTTGAAATATAAGAATTCTTTATCTCACTCTGTTCTATATTTTTTGATTTCATATTTCACCATTTTTTTGACTAATGTCAACAAGTACGCGCTTTAGATATATTTAAACAGTTGCAACTGCCGGTTTTTCTTCTTTCATCCATTGATAACCGTGTTCTTCCAAATGCAAAGCCAGCTCTTTATCCCCGGATTCTACAATTTTTCCATCCTTCAACACATGCACGTAATCCGGGATTATGTAGTTTAATAACCGCTGGTAATGTGTAACCAGAACAAATGCATTATCTTTACGCCGTAGTTTGTTGACACCGTTTGCAACAATTTTTAAGGCATCGATATCCAGGCCGGAGTCTGTTTCATCCAAAACAGCCAGTTTTGGTTCCAGTACTGCCATTTGGAAAATTTCGTTACGCTTTTTCTCGCCGCCCGAAAATCCTTCATTCACAGCGCGACTTAAAAATTTAGCATCCATTTCCACCAATTGTAATTTTTCTCTGGCCATGGACAGGAAGTCTCTAGCATCCAGTTTCTCCTGATTTCGATATTTTCGTATTTCATTCACAGCGGTCCGTAAAAAATTTGCCATGGTCACACCCGGTATTTCTACCGGATATTGGAAAGCCAGAAATAATCCTTCCTTAGCCCTTTCATCCGGGTCCATTTCCAAAATATCCTTACCTTCAAAAAGAATTTCTCCGGACAAAACTTCAAATTCTTCTTTACCGGCTAAAACGTTTGCCAGGGTGCTTTTTCCGGAGCCATTGGGTCCCATAATGGCATGGATTTCACCGGGATTTATATCAAGATCGATCCCTTTAAGAATTTCGGTATCTTCAATAGCAACTTTTAAATCTCTGATTTTTAACATGTTTCCTCGCTTCTCTTTATTTTTGAGTAGTATTTATCACAAACCAATTGCATCAACCCACACTGCCTTCCAGACTGATCTCCAGAAGTTTTTGTGCTTCAACGGCAAATTCCATTGGTAATTCACGGAATACCTCCTTGCAATAGCCGTTTACCACCAATGCTATCGCATCTTCTTCTTCGATTCCCCGTTGCATGAGGTAAAAAATTTGATCTTCACCAATTTTCGAGGTTGTTGCTTCATGCTCAATTTGGGCGGAATTGTCATTAATTTCCAGGTAGGGAAATGTATGAGCCCCGCATTTATCTCCAATAAGCAGTGAATCGCACTGGGAAAAGTTTCTTGCATTAACTGCACCTTCATGCACTTTGACCAGACCGCGATAAGAATTGTTGCTCTTACCGGCAGAGATACCCTTAGATATAATTCTGCTCCGGGTATTTTTCCCGACATGAACCATTTTGGTTCCGGTGTCTGCCTGTTGATAATTGTTGGTAAATGCAACCGAGTAAAATTCTCCTTCGGAATTATCTCCCATTAATACGCAACTGGGATATTTCCAGGTAATGGCTGAGCCGGTTTCCACCTGTGTCCACGAAATCTTGGAATTTTCGCCTTCTGCCAGGCCCCGTTTTGTCACAAAATTGTAAATACCGCCTTTTCCATTCTCATCACCGGGATACCAGTTCTGGACAGTAGAGTATTTAATTTCCGCGTCTTTATGAGCGATGAGTTCCACGACCGCTGCATGCAACTGATTTTCGTCCCGGATGGGTGCTGTGCAACCTTCCAGGTAACTGACATAAGAACCTTCTTCTGCGATAATTAACGTTCTCTCGAACTGCCCGGTATTAGCTGCATTAATCCGAAAATAAGTGGATAATTCCATGGGACAGCGAACACCTTTTGGAATATAGGCAAAAGAGCCGTCGCTGAATACAGCGGAATTCAGGGCTGCAAAATAGTTATCTCCGGGAGGCACTACTGAGCCCAAATATTTTTGCACCAAATCCGGATATTTCTGGATTGCTTCGGAGATGGCACAAAAAATAATGCCCAATTCTTCCAGTTCTTTTTTAAAAGTGGTTGCCACAGAAACACTGTCCATCACTGCATCCACTGCAACGCCAGCCAAACGTTTCTGTTCTTCCAGGGGAATACCTAATCGCTCAAAAGTATCCAGCAATTTCGGATCTACTTCATCCATACTTTTTGGTGCTGCTTTTTGTTTGGGAGCTGCATAGTAAATGGCATCCTGATAATTAATTTCAGGAAGTTTGAGATAAGCCCAACCCGGTTGTTTTTTCTTTAGCCAGCGTCGAAATGCTTTCAGGCGCCACTCGAGCATGAACTCAGGTTCATTCTTTTTAGCAGAAATATAACGAACGGTGTCTTCGTTAAGACCCTTGGGTGCGGATTCCATTTCAATATCGGTACTCCACCCATGCTTGTATTCGCTTTTGGTCATTTTTTCGATGGTCTTCTGTTCATCACTCATAAAATCATCCCTTTTTCTTAAATTCTACAGCGAAAAAGATAAACTATTTATACAAAAAAGTCAAGATTTAATTTTAAAATGTTAACGCAGTGTTTCTGTGCATTGTTCCTTTTAAATTAGTTTGTGTAACTTGTTGTAATTATTAAAATAAACGGTGTTTATTTTATTAAATTTTATGGATACCCGGTGGATTGGACTGAAACAATTTTAACCGTAAAGAACGCTATTGCATTGAGTGATTTTTGCGTTCCACACTGTTGAAAACGAATTCTAAAATGTAAAGCTCAAATTAGAGAAAAACACCCGCCCCGGTTCCGGAATTTGACGTCCTGTAAAAGGATTTTTTGCATTCAAGTGATTTATATACTCCTTATCCAGTAAATTTAACACGCCGAAGCGGAATTCTAATCCCTGAACTAATTGTAGTCCTCCCCTTAAATCTACAGTGGCATATCCGGCAGTTTCCGTTTCTCCCCGTTTTCTGGCAATTCTATCTTGTTCATAGACAGCATGGACCAATCCTTCCAGAAAAAATTGATTGTTACTTCCCTGATATCGAACACCTGCTTCTCCCGTGAGAGGCGCAACGCCCAACACCGGCTCATCGAGGGAATTATCTTCACCCCAAAGGTAAGTTCCGGTTAGGTTGGTTGTCAAATGCCGGGTGAGGCGCAAATTTGTTGATGCTTCCAATCCCCAAAAATCCGCTTCACCATTAACATATTTGAAGACGGTTGGCGGACTGAGTGGAAGTTTTTTAGGTAAATCGGTTGCTTGAAGGGTTATGTAATTATCGATGCGACGTGCAAATGCATTCAGATAAAATGTAACGTGATGATAGTTTCCTTCAATCCACAAATCCGCCTGAGTACTGCGTTCCGGATTCAATTTTGGGTTACCGACAAATTCAGCGCTGGTCTGTGCTTTACTGGCAGGAAAGCGATCCGAATATCGTTCGCTGGCGTCTGCGGTACGCACTGCTGAGCCTGCTCCGGCAGCAATTAACCAGTGATTACTCACGGAGGCCTCTAGCATGAACGAAGCGCTGATGTTAGTTTCTGAGGCGTCAAAATCCGTGGAAATGTTTTCGGCAAAGAATTCACTACTTGTATCTGCATTCGCATTTACCAGGTCCAATCGAACTGTGCCGGTCGCCTGGATTTTTTCGCTAAGCGGACGGATTAATTTGGTAAATAAACCCAGATCTGTAATTGTAGCATCCGGCCAGACAATGTCGTTTTCAAACAATGTCACTTGGTTATCACTACGGGAGATTTGACGTGAGGCGTCCCGGTTAGCGCTATAAATATCGCCTCCAACCTCAAACTTCCACAGGTTTTTTGGAACCAGCTTTGCTATGATTCGCCCACCTTTTACATTTATTCCGGAGTCGATAGTAATCGAAAGGGGGAATGGCGGTATCCGAGTTGGATCCGGTTGTGCGGTTGGCTTGCCATTATTGTTCATGCCATGATCTACATCATTAATATATCCCATCACTTCAAGCGAACGTAATATTCCCTTTGATTGCTCCAGGATATACCGGGCGTTGAGGTTCAAAGTCTCAAAAAATTCCGCATTCAGTAAACGTCCGGGATAATCAATATCATCCTGGTCCTGAAAGCCACCGGAAATGGTTATTTGCGACATTGGTGATAACTGTATTCCTAACTTTCCACGAAGCTCCCGGGAGCGAAAGTCGGCAGGAATTTTTGCACCTAAACCGGTTTCGTAATCATTTCCTTCACGCCAGTTGGCATGTGCCCAGTAGGAGATAAATTTTGATTTTCCAAACAGTGAAGCAACTCCTTCGATGGCATCAAGATTGGAATGAAACCCACTCAAAATCCTGCCATGGAGAAGTCCGGGTGTACGGGGTGGAATATTCTGGGTCTCTGCACGAATAGCGCTCAGATTTCCTGCTCCCCAGGTGAGAGCATAAGGTCCCTTTACCACCTCAATGTCTTTGATAGCGCTGGGATCAAGGTGGCTGAGTGGAGAATCCATACGTGCCGGACCAGCAGGGAAGTAGCGGGTACCATCAACATAGGTGCCTACTTGGGTCTCTCTTAAACCCCGCACCACCGGATCGAGTCCCAAGGGGCCTCGACGTACAGCATCAACACCCGGCACTTCGCGTAAAAGTTCCCCTGTTACTTTGGCAGGATTCCGTTCCACCACTTCCGGTGGTAGGCTGCTCATCATTTCCGTAATCTCTTCACCTCGCGTGGCTGTTACCACAATTCCCGGCATATTAATTGGATCTACCGAAAGATTGAAATTGATTTCAGCGACGACACCTTGCTTAACAACAATTTCTTTTTCTTTAGATTCCCGACCGACGATATCGGCAATAATAGTATACTTTCCTTCAGGGATGTCTGTTATTTTATAATACCCCTCCATATTCGTGGCGGCACCAATATTTGTGCCTTTGAGGTAAACATTTACTCTGGGGAGTGGTTCTCCTTCTCCGGTGGTTACCAAACCATGGACAGTGCCCTTGCTCTGGGCAAATAGAGTGGCACTTAAGGTTAGAAAAAACATCAAAATCGTTGAAATTCGTAATTTTATTGAATATCGAGAAATATTTTTTGATAAACTCAGCCATTTAAATTTAGCCGGAAATAAGCCGATGTGCATAAACTTCACCTTTTTTTAATTTATACAAAAATATTAAGATTAAAGATCAATTTATATCACTTAATTTACTGTGCATTGTTTCAGTAAAATACATTTATAATACTACAGATATTTTCAGTTAATAGTTGTATCATCAATTACAAGAAGTAAAAATAATTTATTTGATTAGAGCATTAATTTAGATCTAAACATGCAAATTATTTGCTTAGCCAATTATTCTAATCCTGTTTATGAAGCATATTTTTATCGATTCCGGAGTCTAATTATTCGGGCTGGTATTTTTTAATGAACGTTATTAGTTAAAACGGGTGGGAAATAAAATTCCATTTTATTATTGATCATGAAACTTTTAACTGATATATTTAGATTAAAAACAAGACTAATTATGTCGGATTTTGGAGATGCTGAGATTTAGTAAAAAAGTAGAATATGCCTTAATTGCCCTGGTACACATGTCTCAGAAAGATAAGAGCAAGTTGACAACCGCCAGAGAACTATCGCAGAATTACCATATTCCGCAGGAACTTATGGGAAAAGTGCTCCAACAATTGGTTAAAGGAAATTTTGTAAGATCTGTTCAGGGTGTTAAAGGGGGATATAGCCTGAGAAAACCGATAGGAGCGATAAAAGTAAATCAAGTTGTGGATACTATAGATTCCCCCATTAGACTCGTTCACTGTTTGGATCATGATGATGACTGCCAGCAATTACAGGATTGCATTATCAGAAATCCGATGCACATAATCCAAAAAAAATTAGAACTGTTTTTTGAGAATATTTCTTTAAAAGATATACAACAGGAGCTGCAGGGTATAAATTTGCCTGGTCAGCTTAAATTTACTTTTTATGACGACATTGGAAATCAAAATTGAATGAAGGAGGAGCTTTTGTATGCCAAAATGGATCAAGGTTGCTGATGTGGAAGAATTTGAAGATGAAGCAACAATATTTGAATATGAAGGTAATCCCATTGCTATTTTTAAATTGGAGGATGGATTTTATGCCATTGACGATACCTGCTCTCATGCTGAAGCATCTTTGTCTGAGGGAGAGGTTGAAGATCATGAAATTGAATGTCCGCTTCATGGGGCAGTTTTTGATTTGAAAACCGGTAATAATTTGAGTCTGCCGGCGGTGGTTCCGGTAAAATCTTATCCGGTTAAAATAGAAGATAATCAACTTTACATTCAAGTTGAAGCGTAATTTTGGAGATTTAAATGCAAAATCATTTAATAGAAAAAGAAATCGATAAAAAGGCACCGATTTTAAATGTGGAGGAAATTCGAAAAGATTTTCCGATTTTAAATGAGCGTTTTTCGGGGAGAAAAGGTGTGGAAAAACAGTTGGTCTATTTTGACAATGCTGCCACCACTCAAAAACCCCGGCAGGTGATTGAAACGCTGAGGGATTATTACGAACATCAAAATGCGAATGTTCACCGTGCGATCCATCGATTGGGTGAACGCGCAACCGAAGCGTACGAGTTTAGCCGAAAAAAAATAGCACATTTTATTAATGCCGATAGTGTACGGGAAATTGTTTTTACCAGAGGAACCACTGAAGCAATAAATTTGGTTGCAAATGCCTGGGGTGGAAAATATATACAAGCGGGAGACGAAATTTTACTGAGTGAAATGGAGCACCACAGCAATTTGGTTCCCTGGCAACTGCTGGCCCAAAAAACCGGCGCGCAGTTGAAATTTATACCATTTTCCAAATCTAAAGGAACTTTAAATATTTCTAATATCGATAATTATATAACAGATAAGACCCGTCTTGTGGCAGTGACTTATATGTCCAATGTGTTCGGGACCATAAACCCGGTGCGTCGCTTAATTCAAAAAGCGCATGAGCGGAATATTCCTGTGCTATTGGATGGTGCTCAAAGCGTTCCTCATTTACCAACCGATGTTAAGGAATTGGACTGTGATTTTATGGCTTTCTCCAGTCATAAAATGTGCGGACCAACCGGTATTGGCGCGCTGTATGCAAAAGAAAAATATCTGGAAGAGATGGAGCCGTATCAGGGTGGGGGAGAGATGATTAGTTCCGTCTGGTTAGAAAAAGCAACCTACAGCGATATTCCCCACAAGTTTGAAGCCGGTACGCCAAACATTGCCGGTGCAGTCGGATTTGGTTCTGCCATTGATTACCTTTCCAATATAGGGATGGATAATATTACCAAATATGAACAAAAACTGGCAACCTATGCACTGTCCAAAATGAGAGAAATTGATGCGATCAAAATGTTTGGCGATGCACCATTGCGGGGAGCCGCAACATCCTTTTATTTGGGAGATATACATCCGCATGACATGGCTCAATTTTTAGATAGCGAAGGAATTGCAGTTAGAGCCGGGCACCATTGTGCCCAACCGGTTATGCGCAAGTTAGAAATACCGGCAACAACTCGTTCGAGCTTCTATTTTTACAATACATTTGAAGAGATTGACTTTTTTGTGGAAAATTTAGATAAAGCCAAGGAATTTTTTAAATATGGAATTTGATGAACTTTATCAGGACATTATTCTGGATCACTACCGGGAACCTCGAAATTTTGGAGATGACAAACCACACTGCACTGCGGTTGAAAAGGATAATCCGGTTTGCGGAGATCATATTAAGCTTCTAATAGATGTGGATGAAAAGGGTATGGTGCGGGATGTTGAATTCAGTGGAAGTGGTTGTGCCATAAGCATGGCTTCCGCATCGATGATGACCGAAGAGATCAAAGGAAAACCTGCGGAGCAAGTAACAAAAATTGTGCAGGAAGTATTAGATACTATGCGGGGTGAAAAGGAGCCATCAACGCTGGAGTCCCATGGAGATCTTGTGGCGTTACAAGGGGTTATGAAATATCCGGTACGGATAAAATGTGCCACCCTGGCATGGCATGCAATTGCCGAGGCGCTGAAAAAGGCTGACCGGAAATAGTAAAAAAACCCTGTGACTAAACACAGGGTTTTTTTACTGCACAATTCTGATTAAACCAATTTTACGAACTTAATCCTTTTTGCAAGGATTTAGTTAAAATTTCCAATCATGTACATAGAATATCTGCCATATCGTCTACTAAACGCACAAAAGTTTCCAGCGTTAACTGTGAGGTAATTTTTTCGAAGCGGCGCTTAGTAGAAGAATATTCATAACGTTGAAAATGTGCTTTTGTGCCATCATCCAATATAATTTCATAATAAAATTTGGAATCTTCTTCTTTGTGTGGAGGATAGCTGCGCAATTGCGCTTTTTTATTCATCCGGTCCAGCTCAATCAGTTTGAAATCTTCCAGTAAGTAGGTAATCGTTTGCTGTACAGCATCCGATTGTTTTTGCAGTTTATTATTTATAATTGCCACATCCAGAATTGGCGTTTCTATGCTAACGGTTATATAATCCACCACAATGCCGTATTTGTCAATGTCTTTAAATTTGACCTGAACGTGGCAATCATTTTCCTGGTGTTCCGCAAACGTAAATTTATCTTTCTGTTTCTCGCCTGGCTTTGCTTTTTCCTCTTTAATTTTCTCTAATATTCGATTACCTAAACTCATCGAAATTTATCTCCTTTTTTTTAGTCCCCGGAAATATTCTTCTCCTTAAATTCATTTCCGTCAAAACTGAGTAAAACCATTTGGTCCGACAAAATTGTTTTAATATGCACCGGTCGTTTCCAGATTCGATTCACATTGGTCAGTGTTTCCGCAGAATAACTGTAATCCAATTCAGTACCTTCATAAACATGTTCGAGCAACAATTCACCTCTATTTTCATAGTTTGCCTCAACCACTCTAATTATCGGTTGTCCGGCATTCGTTAAACTCTGCAGCAATCTCTTTTTTATCTCCCTGAAATTTCTCGATTCCACTTCATAACGTTCTCTTTCTCTATTATATGCAAAAGAGAACAAATTATGTTCCCGACAAAATTCTTCAGTTAAAAAAGTATCTATAAAATTCACGTCGTTATAAAGTTTCCGCACTTCAAAAATTTTCTGGCGGCCTAAGCCCAATTGTTTATCCCAGTTTTTTTTCGCATAAGTGTCATCACATTCTTCGTAGTCCTTACCGAACTTTCCCTTATTCCAGCGGTCTTCAATGTCTTTAAACAGCATCACACCCATCCGGTACGGATTTAATCTGCCAGGATTGTTGGCTACAGTGCCGGAATGGTGTTCAGCATAATCGACTATTTCTGATGGTTCTAAAACCTTTTGTGTCATAATTGTGGAATGCCAGTAAGTTGCCCAGCCTTCGTTCATAATCTTGGTCATGGCCTGCGGAGCAAAGTAATAGGCTTCTTTTCTTATGATCCCCAACAAATCCCTCTGCCAGTCCGGAATTGGCGAATATTGCATCAGGAACCACAGCACATCTCTCTCCGGCTGTTCGGGAAATGAAGGTCGTTCTTCTTTTTGTTTTTTATATTCTTCCTCCTGTTGTTCGAGAAACTCAGGTGGATTAATATATTTCTCCATGTATTTTTTACTTTTCAATCTTTTAACAGGGGTTTTATCATCCTGTTCGTCCGATCCATTAGATTTGTTCTGCCGCTCGATATATGGCGAATGCCGGTCGATCAGATTCTCCAGTGATAGACAGGTGTCGATAAAGGACTCCACATTCTCTAATCCGTGGCGGTCAATGTATCTTCTGACCCGCGTGGCGTGATTGGCCATCTCATCTATCATTTTTCGGTTGGTGTGAGAGAAAAAATAATTATTCTTAAAGAAATCGCTGTGACCCAGCACATGCGCCATCACCAACTTCTGATCTACCAAAGAGTTTACGTTCATCAAATATGCATAGCATGGATTTGTATTAATCACCATCTCATAAATTTTCTGCAGTCCGTAACGGTAACCTTTCGCCAATTGGTCATATTCCATTCCGAACCGCCAGTGTGGATACCGCACCGGAAATCCGCCATACGCCGCCAACTGGTTCATGGTATCGTAGTCGATTACTTCAAAAACAGTGGGAAAGAAATCCAGGCCATAAGATTTTGCATGTTCTTCAATTCCGGGCTGAGCATCAAACAGTTCTTTTGTTGCTTTTTGTTTAATCATTATTTGCCTCTCCCAAAAAAATCTTTAATTGAATCGTAAATACCTTCTTTATCCTGAATATGAGACAGTGCTAAATTGTCATTATTTCCTAAATTATTATCCAAATAGTCAAAAAATTCGCCACTGCCGTAAGTACTTTCCACCTGTCCATATCCGAAAAGATTGAGATTCTCGAGCATATTTTTTTGAAGAAGATCAATGCAGTATTGATTATCTTCCCGGGACCAATTATCCCCATCGGAAAAATGAAATGCGTAAATATTCCACTCATCGAATGGATAATCGTCTTGAATAATTTTTTGAGTTAATTCGTAAGCACTGGATATGACAGTGCCGCCGCTTTCCCGAGTGGTAAAAAAGGTTTCCCTATCCACTTCCTGAGCTCGTGCATCGTGTATAATATAGCGCGTCTCCAGTCCTTTGTACTGATATTTCAACCAAGTATCGATCCAGAACGTTTCCAATCTCACCAATTGTTTCTGCTCATCCCACATGGAACCCGAAACATCCATCATGTAAATGATAACTGCATTAGTTTCCGGCATGGCAGTTGTTTTCCAGGAGCGATAGCGGTAATCGTCGCGAATAGGTATTACCGCAGGTTTTTCCATATTAAAGCTACCTGAGCCAACCTGGCGTTTTAATGCTTCACGGTAAGTCCTTTTAAAGTGGCGCAAGGACTCCGGTCCGGTGCGCCGGATGCCGGTATATTTATCCTTTTCTGTAACAATTTGTTTTTTGCCCCGGGGCTCGATATTTGGCAGCTCCAATTCTTCCCCGATAATCTCAGCCAGTTCTTCCATGGTCAGTTCAACTTCTTTAATATGTTGCCCGGGTTGATTTCCGGCATTTCCTTCACCGGAATCACTTTCATCACCACCCATTGGTTGACCGGGCTCACCGTCTCCCTGTCCGGTACCTCCGTTTCCGTTATCTCCGAATCGAAAACGGGGCATATCCACCTGGGGAAGGGGAATACTGACCAGGTCCTTTCCCTTTCGACCAATCATTTCTCCATTGGATATATATTTCCGGAGATTTTCCTTTACCTTTCCCCGAATAATCTGGCGGAAGCGGTTATAATCGGTGTCGATATTCATTAAATTCATGATCTTGCCTCGGCTGTTTTATTCCTGGATATCGCCGCGTGCAAATATACTGGCAACGTAATTCAATACGTCATTTGCGCATGTTTCACAGTAGCCATAGTTTTTAATCATCCGGCTTTTGACGATATCAATTTTTTCCTGGGTATCTTTATCAATCACCGAAGACACCAGTGAAGAAAGTTTTATGGTATCTTTCTGATCTTCAAACAATTTCAATTCCAATGCCTTGGCGAGTCGTTCATTACTGCCCCAATCGAATTTCTTATTTTCCAGAGACATTGCACCAATGTAGTTCATAATTTCCCGGCGGAAATCATCTTTCCGGCTTTCCGGGATATCAATTTTTTCTTCAATGGATCGCATCAATTTTTCATTGGGCTCTTCATCTTCGCCGGTGTATTTGTTTTTGACTCTCTCTTTCTGAACGTATGCTTTAACATTATCGATATAATTGGCGAACACTCTCTTTATGGCGTCTTCGTCGGCGCTGATTGCCCGCTGAACCTCGTTCTTCACCACTTCGGCGTATTCTTTCTTTACGACACTTAAAAGTTCACGAAATCTTTTCTTATCTTCTTCGTTAGTGAGCAAACTGTGGTGGTCTAAGCCGGATTCCAGTTCATTCAACACCATAAACGGATTCACACAAGGTTCTTCGCTGTCCTTTACAAGGGAATTGGAAATTTTATCCTGCACATAACGTGGGGATATTCCTTCCAAACCTTCACGGAGGGCCTCTTTGCGCAACTCCCGTACGTTGTCTTCGGTATAGCCAGGAATAAATTTTCCGTCATAAAGCTTCATTTTTTGAACAAGGGTCAAGTCCGCTTTCTTCGGTTCTTCCAGGCGAGTGAGAACTGCCCACATTGCCGCCATTTCCAGGGTATGTGGTGCAACGTGTTTTCCCCGGATTTTACCGGATCCGTAATCCTTTTTGTAAATCTTAATTTCTTCATTCCATTTGGTAATATAGGGTATGTCTAATTTTACGGTACGGTCCCTTAGCGCTTCCATAAATTCATTGCTTTGTAGTTTTTTATATTCCGGTTCATTGGTATGTCCGATAATCACTTCATCAATATCCGTTTGGGAAAATTTCTTGGGCTTAATTTTATGTTCCTGACTGGCACCCAATAAATCATAAAGGAATGCCACGTCCAGCTTGAGCACTTCAATAAACTCGATTATTCCCCTGTTCGAAATATTGAATTCACCGTCAAAATTAAACGCGCGGGGATCTGAATCAGAACCGTATTCAGCAATTTTTCGGTAATTAATGTCCCCGGTTAATTCCGTGGAATCCTGGTTCTTTTCGTCTTTGGGTTGGAAAGTTCCGATGCCGATGCGATCTTTTTCAGACAACAATATCCGTTTGGTTAAAACATGGGACATAATTTTTTGCCAGTCACCCTGATAGCGTTGACCCAATTCTTTCATGATCTGTCGACAAGTGGGACAGAGCTCCCCGTCTATCTGAAAATTCTCTGCTTTCTTTCCTAAATGATCCTTTATGAAGTCGTTACGCACTTCCAGTGGGATCAAATGCAACGGCTCTTCGTGCATGGGACAGGCAATATTTTCGACCTGTGAATCTTCGTTGTTGAAAAATTTTGGCACATCAATCCATTCATACGAATAAACCGCACCATCCTCAAGCCGGGAGTAATACTCCAGACCTTTCTTCATCAGACGAACAATAGTACTTTTGGAGCTTCCTACCGGGCCGTGCAGTAGCAGGACACGACGTTCAGTGCCATAACGATGAGCTGCCGATTTGATGACATTCATCAACTTCATCAAATAAGCGTCAAGACCGAAAATGGCATCCTTACCATTTTCAATGGGATCATCGAAAAATTTATAGTGCGTCATTTTCTTTCGAGAATCCTCATATTCCTCGGTACCAAAAGAAAGGATCATATCGTAAAGTCGTTGATAGCTGGACCGCAGTACAGATGGATTTTTCTTAACGACTTCCAGATAATCCGAAAAAGAGCCTGTCCAGTTGAGCGCCTGGAACTCCTTATCAAAATATTTCTTCTGGATTTTTTCCATTAATGGGTTTTGTGCACTCATGATACACCTCCTGCATTTAATGCAATTATCCCATTTTAGTTAGTTAAAATTCCCTTTGATTAAGGAACATCTTCCTTGATAAAACTTTTAAATTAAAGTTAATGAGGTATGAGTTCTCGAAAACGCTAACCTGAAGCATAATAACCCGTATTCGTAATCGCTTGAAATATCCGTAATCACCTGTTTCATAAAACGACACTTAATATTTAAATGTTCCCTAAACATTTGCATAAAAAATTAGGAAAATTCAAGCACCAATTTTTTTATACAAAAAATTGTTTCATTAATCATTTTCGACTATAAATTAATTTACTTTAGATTAACGGGTGTGATGTAAAACAATATCTCTTGATTGATTAGCAGATTCCCAAACTGGAAAACAATAATATTCTTCTTGAGATGAAATCTCCCTGTAAAAAAAATACATTATAACTAATGATAAACCTTTTAAAACTTTTTTGCCACTTGGTTGGATGTGTGTAAAGAATTTTTTAAAATTTTTCTTGCAAATGACGATTCAAATTTTTAAAATACTCTGTGAAAAGTAGGGAGCATATAGTGAACTACCTTAGAAAATTGTTTTACATAACACGGTCTTTCCGTTGGTGTATTTAAAAATACCTACCATATGTTAAAGATAATTTCTCTTTAATTATAAAATGTTTTTACAGAAGTGTTAATCGGTAACTTTCAATTTAAATTGGTTAAAATATTACCGGAAAAAAGTTTAGTATTTAAAGCTTTTTTATAATACTATAGCTACACGAAGCCTTAAAAACTCTGTGAAGAGAGGATGTGAAAATTATGATATGTGCCTCTTTTTGAAAGTTTTGTATTATTAATGCTGAAAATGTTTTATTGACATTAAAGCTAATTCAAAATTGAAACAATTTCTTAAATAATTTATGCTTAAGTTGAATTAAAAAATAAGGAGGTAAATTATCGGTAAGTTTTAATTTTTTTTAATTAACTGTCAAATCACTAAATTTTAATCTTACGGAGGAGTTTCTATGAAAAGGCCAATTTTTTTCCTCGTAGTGATTTCACTCTTGCTATTTATTTCACTTGTCCAGGCAGTCGAAATTCGCGGGATTGTGAAAGACGAGAAGACAGGCGAGCCACTTGCCGGTGTTAATGTATTTGTTAGTGGAAAACCTGTGGGAACTGCTACAGATGATGATGGATTTTTCTTTTTCCGTTACGACACGGATGAACCGTTTACCCTGGTTTTCGATTATGTAGGGTATAAAGATGTTGAAAAATTTTTTTCCCCTTCCGATGATTTAACAGGATTATCAATTAGTTTGCAGCAGGACGTTTTTCGAGGTGAAGAGGTTGTGGTAACCGGAATCGCCTCAAAAACATCCAAAGAAAGGGCGGAGGTTGCTGTATCTCGTGTGACTGCTTCAGACTACACAGTTAGCAACAAATATTCCGGAGTAAGTCAATTAATTAATGGTAAAGTAGCCGGTGTTCATGTTGAGAATTCCAGCGGTAATGTTGGCGGTGGTATTCGTTTTAACGTGCGATCCGGTGGTGGGTTAAACGGAAACGAACAACCTGTGATTTATGTTGACGGCGTAAGGGTGGATAATGCTGAAGTAACCGGATTTGGTGTTGGTGGACAGGGTAACAGTACCTTATCGGATTTAAACCCTGAAGATATTGAAAACATTGAAATATTAAAGGGACCTGCAGGTGCCGCCTCTTATGGAACCAATGGCGCAAATGGCGTGGTACTTATTACTACCAAAAGAGGACAAATTTCTCCTGCAACAGGACGGGGAATTTCTATCGATTATAAAACCACGACCGGCTTTAACCAGCAATCTTATGAATATGAGGATGATGATTTTGAATCTTTTGAAGATGCCAATAAGATTTTTAGGGATGGTGCGATTGTAACCCATAACCTGAACATTTCTGGTGGAAATAATTTTATCCGTTATTTTGCCTCCTTAGACAAACACTATGAGGAAGGTATTTTACCCAGGAATGATATGGATCGGAACAATTTTCGGGCAAACATCGATGTATTTCCGAGTGAAACTGTCACCCTCCGGTTAAATGCCAGTTATGCCAGAAATAATATACATCGTCCGGATAATGATAATAGTATTTTGGGTTTTCTGGGAAATACACTGCTTTTTCCCACCTCTTATCTGTTTACCGATAGTGCCAGTATCTTTAATGGAAACGATGTGACTCGCACCAACCGTTTTATTGGTTCATTGCAAGCTACCTGGAATCCCATTAAAAATTTTGAAGCCAGAGCAACTATTGGGATGGATGAACAGGATATGCGTCAGGACCAGACATATCCTGCAAACTTTTTTCTGAATTTCTTCGACCGCGGAGACAGAGCCATTTACAACCGCAGCAATAGGCAATATACCTTTAACGGAAATGTAAGGTACAATTATAACATTACCTCGGATCTGCGAGCAACCTCTATTGCCGGAGCCCAGCTTTTTGACCGTAAGGCTCGTACCTGGTTTATCGAAAAAGAAACATTCAATACCGAGTTAATTATGCCGATTGGTGCTGGCGCAAAACTGAATCAGGCTGATGAAGGATTTACCCATAATCGTGAAGCCGGAATATATACCGAACATTCGCTGGCATACCAGGATCAATACTTCTTAACTCTTGGTGGTCGTATAGATTATGCTGCATCCATCGGTGATAGGGCTCCAAATATCTTTTATCCCAAAGCAAGCTTTGCATTGCGGTTAGACCAATACAATTGGTTTCCCAATGTTTTCAATTTAATGAAATTTCGCTTCGCTTATGGGGAAACCGGTGTACTTCCCGGCTTAACCGATGGTGTCAGATTGTTATGGACAACGATGCAATCCGGTCACGGAGTAGGTGCGGTCCCCAGTTTTATCGGAAATACCGAAATCGAACCTGAACGGGTGAAAGAATTTGAAATTGGTTTTGAATCTGAAATCTACACCAATTATGCCCTTGAATTTACCTATTATCAGCAGAGAGCCAGCAGTTCAATTATCGATTTTGAAAATTCACCTTCAACCGGAAAAACTGCCAGTGCCGTTCCTTTCAATATTGGAGAATCCAAAGGATGGGGAGTTGAAGGATTGTTTAAGGCAGTGCCGCTGCGGACCCGAAATTTTCAGGTTGATTTTACCGTTACCAGCGCTTATCAGGATAATGAAGTACTAGACCTGGGTGATGCACAACCCATATTTGACGGCTTCGACGTGAATGTCGTCAAAGAGGGGCTACCCAAGCACGAATTCTTTACCCGAAAAGTTATTGGAGCAAATTTTGATGAAGATGGTGTCTATAGTGGTGCAAAATTATTTGAAACACCTGACCCCGACGATGACGATCGTGTCTCTTTTGGCAATCCTATTCCCAATTATACCGGTTCTTTCAATGCAAATATAAGATTCCTCAAGAACTTTAATTTGTATGTGCTCACCGATTGGTCGTTGGGTCATAAAATTTACAACAATACCCGTATTTTTTCCATCCGTTTTGGCAACGATCCGGAATGGAATAATATATTGGAAAGAATGGGTGAACTTGAAGAAGCGGGCAATGTCAATACTGATGAGTATAAATCCTTAGCAGATCAAAGAGCCAAGCTGGACTGGCGCTATGATGGGAATCATATTTATGACGGAGATTATTTTAAGCTTCGCGAAATCAGCGTCAGTTACAGTTTCAAAGATCTGTTATCAAAAGTAAATGCCCGTCAATATCTAAGAGATCTCACTTTGGGTTTCTCTGCCCAAAATTTGTGGACAACCACAGATTACATTGGTGCAGACCCGGAAGTGAATTTTACCGGATCTCGCTCATTAACTCGCGGTGCAGATTTCTTAACACTCCAACATCCCAAGACCTATAATTTCTGGTTAAGGGTTTCACTATAACAGGAGGGTAGCCATGAAAAAATTTATAATTTTATTTTTGATGATATTACCTATGATAGTTTTATTTATTTCTTGTGAAGAATGGTCGAAAAGTGTTGATCCCCTCATCGATGCAGTGGAGGATGAACGATTAACCGATGCCGGACAAATTGATTTTATCACAACCGGTGTTTTAGCACGCTTTGCCACCACACACGATAATCAAATGATTATCGCTTCCGGATTATCCGATGAATTGTTTTTCGATAGCGATGTTCCAAATGCCACTTTTCCCACTTACGAGGATATCGATGTAGGAGAAATTCAATTCGATAATAATTCGGTTGACGCCGCCTTCACGCCTTTAGGAGAACTGAGATTTTTGGCGGATGATTTGGTTCGACGTATGGGCGAAATTGATGCACCTGCCGATCAAAAGACATATTCCTTTTTCGTCGGTTATTTTATTGGCGGCGTGGCGCGTGCCTGGTATGCCAGTTACTGGGGTTTGAATCCCACTGAAGGTGGCGGCGTGATTGATAATGGTGATTTTATTCCTTCTGCTCAAATGTACGATCTTGCAATTGACAAGTTGGAAGAGTCACTAAATTATGCTGATGATTATCAAACGCGAGTCGTAAATTCTGTGATCGCCCGCTGCTATTTGTATAAGGGCGATTATCCTAGTGCGGCGACTCATGTTCAAAATGGATTGGTTGAAGGTGATGAACCGTTTCAATCTTTACACAGCGTGGAATCTCCCAATACATTCTGGACATTTGCCGGTCCGCTTCGTGCACAATATGTGGTGGATTTCCGGTATAAGCAGTATGTGGATGATGACCCCAACGAAGCAAACCGGATCCCACTGGACGAAGAAGAAGGTAATTCCGGAAAAATTTATTACCGGCAGGGTAAATACCGCACCGAAGGTGCACCTATTAATCTCATAAGTTGGCAGGAAAACCATTTGATGAAAGCGGAACTGGATTTGAGAGGGCATAATGCCGGAATCGATGCTTTAAGTGCAGTAAATGCTGTGAGAGCCTCACATGGAATTGATCCACTGGGAAGTATCGATATGGCTGGCATTGCGCTCGAACGCGAAAAAGAATTGTTTGTTACCGGAAACCGTTTGGTCGATGAAAGACGATTCGGTCAATGGCATTTGGGAGCAGGAAAATGGCAGTACTTGCCTTTTACCGCCAGCGAGCGCAATAATAATCCGAATTTTTAATTGAATATTCTAATAACTGTCGCCAAACTCAGTTTGGCGGCAGTTTATGTTGTTAATATTTGGTATGGTCTTTTTTGCTGTCTTGTCTCTTATTGTCCGGAGAGTGTAAAAGATTTGTGAGCAAGGACTTGATTTGTGGGATTTTGAGAATTTTCCACGATCACAATCAGTTGATATCTCGCCGGGTGTAGATCTTTTAAGTTGAATTGCATTAATTCCTGGGAAACATTTTGGGTAGCTGTGTAACTATTGGTGATACTTATAAATTGTTGTTCTGAATTTTTAATTGACTCACTTATCCATTTCAGAATGTTATTGTCCTTGCTTTCTTCAACAATTTTAAAAGTGATTTCATATTCTTTTGTATTTTCCGAACCGAGTAAATTATACAGCTCAAAATAACAAAATAATGTTTGAGTTTGCTCTATTTTTAAACCCGGAGGCAGGGTGAGTAAGTGATCTTGTATGTCGATTAGGGGATAGATTGAATGTTTTTGATCTTTGTCAATTTCTCTATACAATTGAAGATCGCTTATCATAAGTGAATCGGTATCAAAATTTCGTATAGTGAAATCCCTTTGTACAAATCCGATTTTTTGATTTATTTTATCTTCGATATGTAAGGTGAGTATAATGGGTTGAGGGCGAACTTCCATTTGCAATAAATCCACAAATTGTAATTGTTTTTGAGTGCCTGCTTTAAAAGATTGAGTACTCTTGTAAGAGCTGTCCGAATCCAATTTCTTATAATTCACATTTTGAAGCAGGGAACTGAACAATATTTGGACCGGTTGACTAATTTGGGCGTCAGAGATGTTGATAAGCTCTTTCAATGGGGTCGATATATTTATCTGCATTTTTGTCTTTCCGGGCTGTCCCCTGAATTGGGAAATATCCGCAAAAAAAGGCAATTCACTTTGTGCATTTACCGGTTTGTAAGTTCTAACCGGAACATCTCTTTTGGCTTCCTGTAATTTATATTCCATGTCCTGAATATTATTAAATATTTTTTGATTGATTCTGTTTTGAATTAACTGCTGTTCATCAAGTTGTCCCGGAACACCCCGGTTATTGATAAAAATTTGTGTTTCAATAGCTCGGATTTCGGTAACAGCTTCATTTATGAGTGAAGATAACCAAAATCTTTTTTGCAGAATATCACTCATATACCATACCCGGCGTCCCTGCCTGTGGCTGTAAAGTATCACTTTACTGAGATCATTAATCTCAACGAATTTGTCTTTCTTTTTAATAAAATGTACCACAAAATTGGGAGCTACATTGGTGTAGGACCAGCTTTCATTCGGAATGGTGGAATACCGGCGAAAAATAATTGAAACCGGTCCTTCAATCATCTGTGGTCCACCTGAATCCTGATATCGGAATACTGGGGCACCATATTTAATGTAGTACTTTCCTCTGTCATCGTAATAGGGAGGAGTATCAGTTGAGAAATTTTGTATTGAATATTTTCTTCTTTGTAAATAATTAAGTAATTGATCGTTCTCTTTCATTAATGGATCGGGATTGTTGATAGTCCAATAATCTCTTATAAACTGTTTTCTTTCTGTTAATTTTGATAATTTCTGGTACTGTTCTTTTTGTGAAGGGGTGAGGAAAAGCAGGAAATCCGCTTCTATGAGGTTTCGAAAGTTACCTTGATTGGCAAACTCTACAATTTGCCAATACTCTGCCTCACTTTCTATAATCGGCTGCTTACCCTCAAAATGTAAAACGCTATCCTGCGAATATAAATGTGCGATTAAAGCAAAAATTAGAAAATAAAAATAATATGTCTTAATTTTTTCCATCAAATTGTACGCTCTACTGTTCGGCTTTCTTTTCGAATTGTTTTACTACTAAAAGGTTAAACATCTCCATTTTATCAAAAAAGATTTGTTAAAATACGTATTATTTTACACTATTACAAAATTACGCACAGAAAATTTTTTTGAGTTTTTATCAATATGTAACCTATTTGTTGAAAATGCATCTCAATAACGGAACTAAAACGGATGGAAAGCATTTTATTTAATTTAAAAAATAGTTTAATCAAACAATGTTATATATTAAAGGAGGCAAGTATGATAAAGCAAAGTATGTTGGCGGTTCTAATTTTTGGCTTGTTAATCGGTTTAACAGCTTCAGATAAATATGCGGCTGATACTCCACATACCAATATCGGATTTAGTGTGAAACATATGGTTATTACTAACGTGAAGGGAAAATTTAAGGATTTTGAGGTCATCTTTAACTACGATGAAAACGATATTAGCAAATCATCCGTAACAGCTACTATCAAAGCCGCCAGCATCGATACGGACAATGAGAAGCGGGACAACCATTTGAGAAGTGGAGATTTCCTGATGGTTGAAAAATATCCAGAAATTACATTTGTTAGTAAGGATATTCGTAAAAAAGGTGATGATTATGTTGCCAATGGCACTTTGACCATAAGAGGTGTTACCAAAGAAATACAGTTACCTTTTGAAATTTTAGGTAAAATCAAAGATCCTTATGGGAATACCAGGCTTGGTCTGGAAGCCAGCACGACCATCAACCGCCATGATTTTGGTGTGAGCTGGAATAAGACGTTGGATACCGGCGGCCTGGTTGTGGGTGATGAGGTAGGATTAAATTTTGATGTGGAATTCATCAAACAATAAAATATTTGTACCGCCGCTTATAAAATTAAACCGCTCGGGGATAAAACTTTGGGCGGTTTTTGTTAATGCCTTTTCATCGTATTATTTTTATTCTTATTAACAAAAAGTTTGCTACGTAATCTATTAAAATCAAATAACTATAATTTGATGATCAATTAAAACAAAAATAAATTTTTTATTTGATTTCGGTATTTAGGATTCCTAAATTTTTGCCTTGAATTTTAAGGACTGAGCATAACAGCAGCATTTTTGTAAGAACTGTTTATAAGAAAAAGTTGAAAGAGGAATTGTAAATGATTTTGAAAGAAAAAGTTGCCATAGTGACCGGAGCGAGCCGTGGATTAGGTGCGACTATTGCAAAAGTACTTGCTCATGAAGGGGCTGCTGTGTGCGTCAACTATTTTAAAAGCGAATCCGAAGCCCTCAAAGTGGTGGAGGAAATCACTAAAAAAGGCGGCAATGCGTTTGCCTGTTACGCGGATGTTAGCAAATCCGGTGATGTTGAAGAACTCGTTAAGGAAGTAATTCGGCGTCAGCAAAAGGTAGATGTGGTGGTAAATAATGCACTTCCCAATTACAAATTTGATCCGTCAGCAGCCTATACCAGTATTGAGACAATTAAGTGGGAAAACTTTTCCAATCAAATTGACGGTGCAATCAAAGCTGTTTTCAATGTAAGCCGTGCCGTGTTACCAATTATGAAACAACGTAAGTTTGGTAAAATCATTAACATTTCAACGAATTTGGTTTATAATCCCGTAGTAACTTATTACGACTATACAACAGCAAAGGCAGGTTTGATTGGCTTGACGCGTAATCTTGCGGCAGAACTCGGTCAACATGGTGTTCGTGTAAACCTGATTGCAGGTGGACTACTTGAGGTAACAGACGCAAGTAGTGTAACAACCAAAGAAGTTTTTGATATGGTGGCAAACCAGACGCCGCTCAGGAAAACAATAACCGTTGAGGAGTTTGCAAAGGCTGTGATCTTTTTTGCTTCAGATTGGAGTAATGCAATTACCGGGCAGTCGATCGCAGTGGACGGGGGACTCACGATGGCTTAACTTTATAGTTAAAATCGATGCGGACTGCTATAAAAGTTTTAAAACCTTATAATTAAATTATATTTTAATTCAGTTGTTGAATTTCGGTGTTAACAGATTTTGGGTTCTCAAACAGCAAACCGTTATTTTTGTGATAGGCGATGGAAGATAATAATATATTTATTCCGCAGCAAAGTATGAATCGGGTGATGGTGGTTGCCCTTGAACGGATATCCCAGGCTTTTCGCACCTTGTTGTGGGATTATGCCAAAAAAGAGCAGTTGAGTCCTATACAAATTCAGTTTTTAGTGTATATTGCCGCACATCCACATAGCCAAAGTTATGTCACAGAAATTGCCCGGGAATTCAATCTAACTGCAGCTACGGTAAGCGATGCAGTTAAGTCACTTGAGAAAAAAGGATTGATAAAAAAACTTTCAGGCGAAAAGGATAAACGCCGTTTTCGCCTGAGACTCACGGATTCTGGAATGGTTGTTACCAAACACCTTACCAATTGGCAATCGGCAATTTTGGAACACTTAAAGGAATATTCACCGGAAACCAAGCAAACAGTTGTATTTTTTTTGTTAAATCTGCTGGAATCGTTAAAAAAAGATAATTTACTATTTCGGGTTAAAACCTGTTTATCCTGTGATTATTTCAGAGAAGATTTGTATCCTGAAGATGATGCACAGCATCACTGTATATTAAGAGACCTTAAATTACAAAGTGGCGAGTTGAGAATTGATTGTCCGAATTATAAGAATGAACAAAAAATTGAAGGAAAGTCAAATGATACATATAAGGCTTGAAAAAAACAACTTATTCAAATACGGCAATAACACGTTATTTAAGTTGATCAAAAAGCATATTTCTGGGGTCTTGTCTGTTTTTC
>CAZVKP010000004.1:0-25976 GCA_964627635.1 uncultured Calditrichaceae bacterium
CCACTTCTAGATATTGCTTATCCTGTAAAATTGGTAGATTGGCAATGTCTGGATCATATTCATATAAATCTCGACCAGTAATAGCCATTTTTCCTTTAATACCTTTATGCCCAACATGATTTTTAGAAGTTTTAATCGAAAAATATACTTTATGAAAATTAGGAACATCACCAAAAAGAAGAATCAGAGAATATCCAGTATCCAAATCTTTAAACAAATATTTTTCAGAAGTTAATTTTCCGGTATGAACATCCCGTGGCGGAAAATCTTCAAGAAATTTTTGCAAAGTGGCATCAACGGCGTCTTTCCCAAATTCATTTTCCAGCGATTCCAGAGCGTCTTTTATAATATTACTATTAATTTGTTCACGGTACATTTGTACTGCATGATGTAAAATTTCATCGATTAAACCCATTGCATTAATATGACCGGTTTTTACAGATTTTTCCGGGAAATTGATCAGGTCTTTTTTCTCATTCATTTTTTGGGCGAATTGCCGGGCAGCCCTAAAATTGGGAAAAATGGCGTTTCCGCTTTTGCTGTATAACGTTTCATCGAATAGATATTTAAGTCTGGCTTCACGGGAAACATGGAATTCCATATGTCTATTGTCGAAACGTGCAGAAAGTTTTTTGTTTATTGCCAATTTAGTTAATTGAATAGTTATATATTTTTGATTCATAAAGATAATGTTCCTCCTTAAGTAGCGTTTAGTCGATCATAGGGTCTTAATTAATTTGTCAATTTAATCATACATTGTTTCAAATCTTAGAAAAATTTTGTAATATAAGAATTATATACTATAACAATAAGAATAAAGGTATGTCAAGGCATAAACAATAATATGATTGTGAAGGATATACGGATTTCATATCAAATACCGCTTTAAAAAAATGTTTTGATATTTTTAAATAATTGTGAGTCATCTTACACGTATTTTACTTAAAAGCATTTAATATTCATTTGAAAGCTTTGCAACCTAAACTAATCAAGGAGGTCTTGTTATGAAGAAGTACTCTGTAATTTTCATGTTAGTCATCGTGTTTACTCTGGGACTTTCGATGTTGCTGGTACACGCCGGTGATAAAAGTAAATCGGCAAAAGTTATCCAGGGTACACTTATCGATACAAAGTGTTATTCAATGGGTGGTTTTGTGGTGAATGACCATAAAAATATGGAAGGCAAGAAAATGCCGAATTGTGCAACTGCCTGCGCTACTATGGGAATTCCGGTAGGTGTTTTAGATGGAGGTGAAGACGTGCACGTGTTAGCAGCACCCGCCAGTGGTTATGCAAAGTGGATGGCACAAGAAGTCCGTGTTCATGGAATGAAGGGAAAATATGCAGATGTATTTATCCCGCAGAAAATTGAAGTGAAAGAAGATGGTAAGTGGGTAAAGAAAGAACTTCCACAGGCAATGATGTAACCAGAAGCCATGAATTTAGGATCTAAGCAGGAAAAGAAATAGGGGAAGAAATCTTCCCCTATTTCTTTATCATAATATATATTCTAAAGAATACTTGTTTTTTGAGTTTAACTTACCAAAAGGTAAACAACCCATCATTGTATCTGAAAAACAAAACGGAGCTATTTAAAATGAAGTTAATTATGAAACGGATAATGCTTTTTATCTTCATCTTTGTGTTTATTTCTTGTTCTAATGAACAGAAAACGGAGTCTATTGAGGAGGTTTCCGCAAGTGGTAAACACTACCAGAGCGCCGGGAAAGTGGTGTCGGTTGTCAAATCCAACAAAGGTCTCATAGTCGATCATGATGAAATTCCTGGTTTTATGGGGGCAATGACAATGGGATTGCGAGTGAAAGACACAACTTTACTTGAAGGTGTTCAACCTAATGATTCCATTAAATTTACGCTCACTGTGGCTGAGGGAGAAATGTACATCAGTAAATTGCAAAAGGTACCATAGTGACATTCGATGACTTTTGCTAATCAATATTCCTGCTTTACACAAAAAACCTGACACATTGATTATTTAGAGAATTCGGTTTAATTTATCTCCAAAATTTAACTAAAACCGGAGAATACCATGAGTTTTGTCAGGTTTTTTAAGATCTTATTTTTAGCTATCTTGGTTTCCAATGTTTTTGCTCAATCTTCCCTGAAGCTGGAGTTGGTGGAGTCTGTGCCGGTGGAAACTAAGCTTGGTTTGGCATCGACTTCCCGAACATTACCTGTCTGGTTAAACATGATTCAATTTGCAGAGAACAGTATTAATATGGAGTTTTTCTACATTTCAGATAAAGAAGGTGAACCGCTGGAACAGGTTTTATCTGCATTAAAAAGTTCAGCTAATCAAGGAGTGCAGATTCGAATTATCACTGATGCCCGCATGGCAAATACCTATCCGGAAACTTTAGAAAATTTAAATCGATTGCCGAATATTGAGGTCCGGCGAATCAGTTGGTTTAATCAGGACAATGGTGTTTTACACGCCAAATATTTTATTGTAGATGATAAAGAGGTGTTCATCGGAAGCCAAAATATGGACTGGCGGGCGTTAAAACATATTCACGAATTGGGTGCGAGAATTCAAAGCCCTGAATTAGCTCAACTATTTATGAAGATTTTTGAATGGGATTGGCAGATGGCGGGGACAGATGAACAAGAAAATGTAACTGCAGAGAAACCGTCACTGCCCGGCGACTTAATTATCAATGCCCAAAAACCGGTTGAATTAACTGATATTGAAGGGAAAACAGTAACTCTGTTTCCGATATTTAGCCCAAAGGACAAAATTTATGAAGAAATGGAATGGGATGAGCAGGTGCTGGTAGATCTAATCGATCAGGCGAAAGAGCGAGTTGAAATCCAATTACTTTCTTACAAACCGGGCTCCAAAGGTTATTTTTATGCCAAGCTGGATAACGCATTGCGGCGGGCAGCAGCTCGCGATGTTGATGTTCGTATGATTGTTTCCAACTGGAATACCCGCTATCCGGGAGTTCAACATTTGAAAAGTCTTCAGGTCATCCCCAATGTGGAAATAAAAATTAGTTCTATTCCGCAGCTTCCCGGTAAATTCATCCCGTATGCAAGAGTTGAACATTGTAAATATATGGTAGTGGATGAGAAAGAGGTTTGGCTGGGAACCAGTAATTGGAGTTACAGCTACTTCCACCGTTCCAGAAATTTAGGGATTGTTATTCAGAGTGAGGGGATTAATACCACAATTCATCAGATTTTTGAAAAAAGTTGGGACTCCGAATATTGCTCCATCCTGGATCCCTGTAAATCATACCAACCGCCTAAAATATCTAATGGAAATTAATGAGCCCGCTATTTTCTTTAAAATAATTTAAGTGGTTTTAAAATCCGAATTCTATAACATCAATCAAACAGCGTTATTTGTTATTCAGATATTCCGTTCTTCAGGACCATCATATTCGGCTTTGCTGAAATCAATTTTTCGCATCGGTTTATAACGGGTCTTTTCTTCATAGACATGTGTTACCAACCCGGGTAACCGTGCCATAATGAAGAAAGCATTGGCGAGTTCGCTGGGAATATTCAACTCACACAGTACAGCGGCAATTGCCCCGTCTACATTTATCGGTAAATCTTTCCCGGTCTGTTTATTCAACGCTTCCCGGACAGCCTTGCTCATCTGAATATACTTGCTTGATATACCGCATTCTTTTGCCAGCTCAAATAATCTTTTTGTGCGGGGATCGTCGGTATGAATACGGTGTCCGTAGCCCATAATCTTTTTTTTCTTTTCAAGAGAGTCTTTCACAATTTCTTCCGCAGCTTTCGGCATGGAGATTTTTTGGGTGTTCATTAAATCTACACCTTCTTCCAGTGTTCGCATACTTTTCTCGATAGCGCCACCATGGTATTCATTGATGGAAAGAATACCGGATGCCAGTGATGCATTAATTTGCGCCCCGGTGGAGGCTGCTGTGATTGCTGCCTGACATGAGGGTGGGGTGACTCCATGATCCACACTTGAGACCAGTATCGCATCCAAAATCTTCCCAACACTCCGGTTGGGCAACTCACCTTTTATCAACAAAAATATCATTTGAGAATATGTCAGATTCCCCATTAGTCTGTCTAACTCATATCCACGAACCACAATTTTATTGGGTTCAATTTTCGTAATAGCGGTTTTCCAAGTGTCCGAACTCATAGGTTGTTCCTCACTTTAGGGTTTTAATTGAATTATTACTAAATCAAACTATACTCAAATTAATTCTTACAAAATGAAATAGCTTTTTGAGCGATTTAACCTTCTCAAACGACGCTTAGATATTAATTCAAATTTTTTAAGACGTCAAGGGTTACTTTGGGTATATCCTGAAATTCTTCTACTACGTAAGCCCCGGCTGCTTTTAGTTGTTCAACTTTACCTTCATGCGTTCCTCTGTTACCTTCAATAATGGCGCCGGCATGGGAAAAACGAGTACCTTTTTGTGCTGCCCGTCCTCCAATGTAAGCCACCACCGGTTTGGTAATCACACCCTCATTCATCAGCTCCGCTACCGTCTCTTCCTGAGACGTTCCTATTTCTCCGAACATCACAATGACCTTGGTATCCGGATCATCTTGAAATTTTTTGATGATTTCCGGATGGGGCAAACCGACAATGGCATCGCCACCAACGTGAACAATTGTGCTGAGCCCGATACCCTGTTTGCTTAAATAATATGCTAAAGAAGAAGTCATTCCACCGGAACGTGAAGTGACCCCCACTGTCCCCGGCTTAAACCATTCTCTTGCAGATTTGGCTCTACCTCCCATCATTCCCAGCACACCTTTATCCGGACTGAGTAATCCCAATGTGTTTGGACCGATAAAATTTGCATTTTTCTCCTTTGCGTAATAGTGGACTTCCAGCACATCGTAAATCGGAACCCGGTCCGGAACCAGCACGGCTAACTTGATACCTGCATCAAAGGCTTCCAGTGCTGCATTTTTAACTAAGGGCGCAGGGACAAAAATCACCGAAATGTCGATTTCTCCTAATTTTTCCACTGCTTCCTGAACGCCATCGAAAACCGGCAATCCATAAACTTCCTGTCCGCCTCGTCCGGGCGTAACACCTCCCAGTATCCTGGTTCCGTAATCCATCATCAATTTGGTGCGGGTTTTTCCTTCTCTACCGGTAATACCTTGAACAATAACTTTTTTATGTTGGTCAATTAGTATGGACATCTAAGTTCTCCTACATTTTTTGTTTTCGAAATCAAAGTTGAACGGTTTAAATAAACATAAGCTATTATTGAGTAGCGTTGTAATGGTATAAGGGTATAGGTGTATATGGGTATAGAACATATTATATCTTTCGTTTTATCTGATTACTTACGTATTGAATAAAACCATTGTACAATTTTGGCTGAATCAATCAAGTCTAAACCCCTTCTGTGTAGTTTCTCCCCGACATAATTGAGATCATAACAAGAAATTAGATGATCCTTCACTTCATATAATGAGCCTCTTGAAATTCGATAGAATTGAACACCTTCCTGGAAATGATATCTACCATAGCCCTCGGCAATATTTGCAGTCGTACTTATTGCAGCATTTCTTATTTGTTTTCCAAGATTATATTTCTCTTCTGCAGGAAGACAAGGAAGTATTTCTTTATAAAAGAACAATTTTACCTCCCGACATTTTTTCCAGGCTGAGAGAGTTGTAAAGTCTTTCTTCTCATCATAAAAAGAAGAGGGCTCTTCCACCTTCCATTGTTTATCCTTTTTGTTATTATTAAATTCCATTGATATTAACAATTCCCCAATTAAATTTCATTATACCCTTATACCCCTATTCCTTTATTCCATTATAACCATACACCTGATTGCAATTTATTTTGATACTCCTCATATTATGTTCTATTTATTGAGGATTATTCAGTCTCTCAATGGGCAACTCAATCCGTCCGCCTTTATTACCATGAAAATGGCATTCAACTTCACAAGCCAGACACTCTGTGCATTTCCCCTTTTTGGCTTCTTCGCGGGTAATGTTCAAAACCGGTTTTCCGTCATCCAGTTTTAAAATTTGGGGGACGCATTTGGAGACACAAACTTTTGTTTCGCAATTCAGACAAAGATCATGATCATAGGTAATGTTACCAGTCATTGTCTCGAAGGAGTAGCAATTATCAGAAAATTCCTGAGGTTGCGGTTTTTTGGTTTCTTTAATCTCCGCATCATTAACCAATTTGTCAAAACGGTCCGCACAAAATTCCACAGAATCATCCTTTTTGTAACCTTCCACTGGTGCGGGTAAATCTTTGGTGTACTCGGTGAGGATTTGAACTGCCAGATCTTCTGAATTTCCCCCCAAACGGATCACAGTGGGAATATTCAGCCACTGTTCCCGGAATGCTTTCACCAGTCCCCTGGCGGAATGGAACTGTTCCTGAGAGGCAACCCCAGAACCGGATCCAAAATAACCGATTATGTTTTCCTGAGATAAAATTATTTTTGCTGCACGATACACTTTAGACGCCGGGGGATTCCCGGAAGTATCACAAAAGTTGGCGATTTTATAACCCTTTTGCAAAACCGCATCCATACTCATCATGGAACCGCCACCTCCGGCTCCGTGAAATCCGATATATTTATCCTGCTTAGCGAATCCCTGTGCCATTTGAATAAAATAAAAAGTGCCGCGGTAGTCGTTTTTTTCCACATCATAAGCAATTTTATCAAGTTTACTGGGTGGACGGTTCAATTCACGGGCGATTTCAATTCCCAGTTCCGGATGGCGATATATGGCATAATCATCCACGGTGATCCGGCAGTCTGCTGCTAAAAATTTACCATCCGTGGTTTTCACGATCGGATTTATTTCAGCGGACCTGGCGTCGTATTTTTTAGCGACTTCCCATAGTTTAACCAGCATTCCTCCCAGTCTTAACTGATCTTTACCGGTTATTCCGGCACGACGGAGCATATTGCGAGCCTGATAGTCTTTAAATCCCTTCACCGCATCGATGGCGAAGCGGGATATCTTATCCGGGTGCTCTATGGCGACCTCTTCAACGCCGGTGCCTCCAACCGCGCTAAAGATTAACATGGGAGCCGCTTCGCTGTCGTTAATAATCAAACTGGCAAAATATTCAGTTTCAATATCCAATTTTTGTTCAATCAGTATATTCTCAATTACAAAATTATTGACCTCCCGGCCGAATAATTCTCCGCATTTTTGAATTGCGTCTTCCGGCGTGGAGGCGAATTGAATAAGTCCCTTGCTGAACCGTCCGGTTGTCCATGCTTGCGCTTTTAACACCAGTTCACCTTCTAATTCTTTTGCTGAACTTTCCGTTTCTTCCATATTGGAAACCAGCTTCCCTTCGGGAACAGGGATACCCGCATCTTTTAAAAGCTGTTTTCCCTGATATTCATGTAAACGTGCCATCTTGTCTCCTGACTCATTATTTCTAAAGATTAATGTTTTTTTGCCTGGTGATATATTTAAAGAATTTTAATTGACAATGTAGAAGAGTTAAAATAAGCATCGTAAATTTCTTTCTCCTTAACTTTCAAGAACCATTAAATTAAAAATTTAACAATATTGGGTGCAATAGAAATTTATTTATTGAATAACGAAACCTGAATTTCGTCAACGCGTTTGGAATTAAATTTTAAGTGGTGTCCCTATAAATCGGGATTTTTACAAAATGATGATTGTGTCCGCTGAACCTTTTTGTAATTTTTGTGGTCTAATTATGGACAAAATACATTGCTCAACATGTGGAGTTACCTTTGATTTTTATTGACAACGGAAATGTGAGGGATCCTCGAGTGAATTTGGCATTGGAAGAGTATGCATTTCGAGAGTTGAAGGTGGATGATGATTACCTGTTGTTTTATATTAATGATCCCTCGGTGATTATTGGCAAACATCAGAATACACTGGAAGAAATTAATGAAGATTTTATTGAGAAAAACGGTGTTCAGGTCATCAGACGGATCTCCGGGGGCGGGGCGGTCTATCACGATCATGGTAATTTGAACTTCAGTTTCATTACCAAATTCGATAGAAAGAAATTCAATAAATATGAAGCTTTTACATCGCCGATAATTCAAACATTAAATGAACTGGGAGTGAATGCTCGTTTAAATGGCAGAAATGACATCGTTGTCGGTGATAAAAAAATCTCCGGCAATGCCCAGTTTACCAGCAAGGACCGAATGTTTAGTCACGGGACGTTACTTTATGATTCCAATCTGGAAGATGTGCTGGAAGCGCTAAAGGTAAAGTCCGGCAAAATAGAATCGAAAGGTATCAAATCCATTCGCAGCCGGGTTGCCAATATCTCTGAGTTTATGGATCGAAAAATAGGTATCACGGCGTTTAAACAGCTTTTGTTGAAAAACATTTTTCGGGATAGTCAGAATATACCTACCTATCAATTTAATCCCGCCGAATGGACGAAAATAAACGAGCTGGTAAAAACCAAATACAGCCGGTGGGACTGGAATTACGGGGAATCCCCCAAGTTTAATGTGAAGAACAGTCGCCGATTTTCTTTTGGGGAAATTGAAGCGCGCATTTTGGTGGAAAAGGGATTGATTCAACAAATTAAATTTTACGGAGACTTTTTTGCAAAGCGGGAGATTTCGGAGTTGGAAAGACTGTTAACACAAATAAGATATGAAAAAGGGGCAATCGAAAAAGCATTGCAGAAAATTGATCCTGGTTTGTTTTTTGGAGATATTTCGGTATCTGAGTTGGTTCAGTTAATTTATTGATTAAATATAATGCATTGTGCTATTAACTTGGATTTTTCATAAAATTTTCACGCTAAGGAGCTAAAAGTTAAAGACACAAACATTTTTTCTAAAAACTTTTTCCGTGAACTTCAAATCAAAACAAATTGATAAATCGTATTGACACAAGGCTTTGCGTCTTGGCGTCTGCATTGCGAGATTTTTTTAGAGTATCAGTTACAGAAAAGGAGGATTTACCCAATAATTTAGTTTTAACGCAGAGTCCGCAGAGTCCGCAGAGTCCGCAAAGAGAAGCCTGAAAAATTAAGGCTTGGTACTTAAAGTATTAATTTGTTTAAAATTATTGCCTTTGGCAGTTTATCATTAAAAGTAATAGTTTTCGTGTTTCTCTCCTCGCACTCGGCGTGCGAGATGAACTATTTCGACCTCTCTTTTAATTCTTAAGGATTCCATTCGTTTTGAACACATAATTTAAATTGTAGCTAAAATGCGTACAAATTAATTGCAATATATTACTCCAAAATCAACTCCGAATACGTCGGATAGGGATAGGGCAAATTTTTTAATTGGTGGTAAATCAGTCCGCTTTTCATGGCGACCATAACGGGTGTCAGTATGTCAGGTGCTTGTGGCCCAATGGCACTTGCCCCTAACACCTTGTCAGTTTTCAGATCTATAATGATTTTCAAAAATCCGGCGATTTCTCCGGAAATATTTGATTTAATTAAATCGTCGTAACTTTTTTTAATGACGCTCAATTTATACCCTTCTTCCCGAGCCTGCTGTTCGGTGAGTCCCACAGAAGCTATCGGCGGATTTGTATAAACCGGCTGAATCAATAAATCCGGCCGATATGAATCTACCGGATGTCCGGCGATATGATGAACCGCATATCTGGCCTGTTGTAATGCCTTGTTGGCTGTCATGGGATTTCCGGTCACATCTCCGATGGCATAAATGTGAGGAATATTGGTCTGTCCATAGGAATTGACTTCAATATTTCCCGCGTCAGTGAGTTTAAGGAAATTTAATTTTTCATTCAAAAAATCCGTATCCGCTTTACGCCCCAATGCCAGAAAGGCATAATCGGCTTTCACGGACTTTCCGCTTTGTACTTCAACTGTCACCTCATTGTTGTTTTGTTCCACCTTTTGAACAGGTGATGAGGTGTGAATTTGGAGTCCCCGATCACGAAATATTTTCTCAATTTCAATCTGAATATCATTATCCATTTGAGGAAGAAGCTGAGGTTGATCGGTCAGGATTGTAACATTGGAACCCAAAGCGGAAAAGACATAGGCAAATTCGCACCCGGTTACTCCTCCCCCAACCATAATAATGGAGCCGGGAAGTTCATTTAAATTTTTAGCGAATCGCGGCGCAATAATTCGCTCCCCATTGGGTTTCACGCCTTCAAAAATATACGGACCGGACCCACTGGCAATAATTATATTCTTAGCTGAAAGGTTTCGGTTATTATCTTCCTGTTCCAATTGAACATGATGTTCATCTCTGATTTTAGCCTGTCCGGTTAAAATTTCGATATTGTGTTGCACAAGGGCATTGCGATATTGGTCGGATGTTTGAGTGGATTTAGCATTAATTTCATTTCTTAATAATGCCAGATCGAATTCAAAATGACGGGCATGAACAGGTTCATTTTTGGTCCTTCGGAGATGATCGAAGGTTTCTGCGGCATGAACCCACACTTTACTGGGCAATAAACTGTTCCAGATAGCCCGTCCGCCAATTGGTGTTGAGGAGATGATGGCAGTTTTTAATTTTTGTCTGGCAGCATGTATTGCAGTATCTACTCCGCCGGGTCCACCGCCCAGAATCAGGACATCGTAGTCAAAAGTCATAATTTAACCCCTTTCTTCAGCTTATTTCTGATTATTGGCTGATTAAAGAATAATCGTTTTGAAATGAAATTTCAAGATTATTCAGTTCAGATTGAATGTGGATTAACTCTTGTGCGAGTTGTCTTCCATTTTCCCACCAGTTGGTACAGATACCATCTTGCTGATATTTTTTTAAAATTTTAACAGTCTCATCATCCAATTTACTTGGAATTGTATTCTCCAATACCGTACCTGCAAGCGGTAAAAAATGATGCACCTGAATTCTTGCTTTATATCTTTTGTTGAGCTCCTTCATAAAATACAGTGTTTCGTGACGATCGGTAGATTCTTCACCAGGAAATCCCATAATGATATCCACTTGGGGTATCAATTTTTTTCGGTAAACTTGTTCACAAGCGTTTCGGATATCTTCAACTGTGTGCCCTCGTCTTATTAATTTTAAAACCCGGTTACTGCCGGACTGTGCGCCGATTGTTATTTTATTGTTGCTGCAGTAGGCTGCCACCAATTCCACCAATTTTTCATTGATGGTATTCGGGCGTGTTTCGGAGGGAAAAATTCCGTATTCCAAATACTGAGTACCATTTCGTTTGCAATAGTCCAATAAATTTTGAATCAAGTCCGGGTTTAAATGGTTGGCATCCTGTGCGCCAAACTCGAAAGCGGAAGGGGTGATAAAGCTCACCCGGCGATGAAAACCTGTTTCCTTTAATTGCCCATAATAATGTTCTATGGATTCAAGGGAACGGTGCCGTGCTTTTTGACAGGCAGTTTGACAAAACTTGCAATTCCAGTAACAACCACGTGTAATTTCCAGTGGTGGCATAATGTTCATGTAGCGCGTGACAGGCAGGCTGTAATCAAGGTTGTTTAATTCATCCGCATAAAAAATGGTTGAATGGTCGGGAATTTGATGCATTAAAAATTTCTTCAAAAAATCTGCAAAGCCGGTCTCGGCCGCACCTGCGTAAGCATAATCGAATCCCATTTTCAAGCTGGAGAGCGGATCGCCAGTAGTATGCGGACCCCCCGCCAGCAAGTGTAATTCGACATTTCTGTTTGCCAATATCCACTCTACTTCTGTCTGAATCTTCATTAACTGAGGGGTCATAAAGGAATACAAAAGAATTCCCTTTGGATTGGATGAGACAAACTTCCTTAACTGGTGAAAATTCTCTATGAACGTAATATTAAAAAAAAGGTCCAAATTCTGGTTTTCCACTTGATTCAACAATACAGGAAAGGTAAACCGATTAAGCGGTTGAATTCTAAATGCCAGATTTAGGCTTTTTCTTTTCATGTTACAAATTTTTTTAATATGTCTGTTAGGTAAAAATAGTAAAAGATATTTCCTTATCCAATACTTGACAGCGTTAGGTGTCTTTACTAAAATTACAGAGTGATTAAATTTGAAAATAATGGAAGATTAATACAAGTTATTATCACTTAAATAGATGGAGGACAGAAAATGGATATGAATGAACTGGCTTTAGAATTTGTTAGAATTTATTTTAATTGCCATCCGGATAAAATGCCGGAGGATAAAGAAAAAGCCTTTAAAGAGCTGAGCACGCTTCATGGAAAATTTAAATCGAATCTTATCGATAAGGCGACCAAGAAAAGTGAGGACTTTTTCAGCGACAAGCTTTAAGTCCGATTTATTGGATGTATTAAAAAAAGGCTGAAGATGTAACCTTCAGCCTTTAAATTCATATGTCCGTTTATGGTAACATTTTTGTTCTACTAATAGTCCTCATCCTCAAAAGAAAACATTCCGAAACGTCTCTCTTTTAATGCACGAATCCGTTCCTTAAAATCTTTTCGATTATCCACTTTATCATACCATTTTACCCGTAAGAACTGATTTCTCTCGAACCATTCATACTGGATTCCGCCCCCAAATTCCTGACGCAATCCTTTTCCAATTTCCTGCGCCAATCTGGTGGTGTTAACAAAAACGAAGAAAATACCCTCTTTTTCTACAATATTAATTACTTTTTCAAACGGCATGGCATCTTCCAAATCCCTCTCCACCTGTTGGATTGTTTCGGTCATTGCCTGTTTATTTTCTTTAAGTTGATTGTGGTAAATTTCCACACTGCCGACAAAATTTTCATAAGTCTTTCCCATACACTTCTGACAATAAGCCAATTCTGTCCGGACCGAATAAATATCAGTGATGTTATCCTTCACCCATTTTTTGTTGAAATAAATTCGTTTACAGCGAGGACAGGTATAAAGGACATGTGAATTCGGTAAGATAGAAGCTTCGATTGCAGATAAAGCGACATCTTCTCCTTTTTCCAGTTTGGATTCAATTTGCTCCAATTCATCCAGATCTTCTTCATCTTTTTCTATCTCTTCATCTTCCTCTTCTTCTCCTTCATCCAATTCCTGGTCATCTTCCTCATCGAAGTCTTCATTTTCATCAAAAGGAAAAGCATCTTTTTCTTCCGGGGGATCAATATTTTTATAGAAGGTCATCTTAAGTCTCCATCCAAAATTTGTCAAAAAAATAAACGTTAAAGATAATAATCAGTTCCCCTTTCAACAATATTAAATTTATTATAATTTGATTCGTTACTTGAATTAAAGTGTCAATATAATGTTAAGTCTTCAAAACTTTGGGGAGGAAAAGTGTTTAAATCTCTGAAAATGACTTGATTTTTTTAAAATATGCGCTAATTTGTAGTTAGAAACCAAAATATCGGGAGGCAGTTATGCCATTAAAAAAACGTTTAAAAGATTTTCTGGATGAAAATAACGTGAAATATGTGACCATGATTCACTCTAAAGCATATACCGCTCAGGAAATTGCAGCGGTACTTCATGTTCCCGGCGGGATGTTTGCAAAATCAGTGGTTATTAAAGCAGATAGTAAATATGTGATGGCAGTATTGCCTGCTACTCACCAGGTGAATTTGGATTTGTTTAAACAGGTGGCACACACTAAAAATGCGGAATTGGCAAGTGAATCGGAATTTGAAAGTTTGTTTCCCAAGTGCGAAATCGGCGCTATGCCGCCGCTGGGAAATATTTATGATTTACCGACTTATGTGGATACCTCACTTACCAAAGATGAAGATATTTGTTTTAATGCCACCACTCATTCGGAAGTTATTAAAATGAAATACGCGGATTATGAGAAGCTTGTGCAGCCGGTAATCGGCACATTTGCCGAACATTCTTAACCGAAAATTGTTGCCGCTTGTTATCTAATGGGTTCGGATTTTTCTTTATGTACTGAAATTATGCACAAGTTTATGTTGCTTGCTACTCTCCGGATCAACTTTGTGAATGTTGTTCCGGAGTTTTCTTCTTCTCTATTTTATACTTAGAATATGATATGCTGGAGATAAAAATATGCGTAACCTTCATTTTGAGTGATTTAAGATGCTAATTTTTATTCCAAATTCACGGGTTTTTAAACTAATGGCATCTTTTTGAAGTATGTGTTATATTCCAACCGTTTTTGTCTATAAATCAGATATAAAAGTTGTAGAGAATAGCGCCACAACACCTAAATATGGATGCGTATGAAACGGATAATTTTAATTCTTTCTTTTTTCCTATCTTTTCAACTTTTTGGATCACCACCTCAAAAAAATGACTTGCAGGACAGTATCTTACAAGCCCGTAACCGGGTGATGCCCGCTTTAGTTCATATTGAACCGGTCAGAAGTTATTTCACGACCGGTGAGAAACGGCATACTCTGGTTACCGGAAGTGGTTTTATTTTTTCTAAAGACGGGCATGTACTGACCAATCACCATGTGGTGGAAAATGCCGAAAAAGTGCATTGTACTTTATCCAACAAAAAGAAGTTATCTGCTAAAGTTGTGGGCAGTGATCCGTCTACTGATGTTGCTGTTTTGAAATTAGATATTAGCGATGTGGATATTGATTCCTTGCCATATTGTCAATTGGGAAATTCCGATAGTCTTGAAGTCGGACAAATTGTATTGGCATTGGGAAGTCCCTTAGGATTGTCTCGTTCTGTGAGTATGGGGGTTATCAGTTCTATTGACCGCTATTTTGGTGACCAGGGAGAAATGATCTCGCCTTACAATTTATGGATTCAAACCGATGCTGCCATCAACCCCGGAAATAGTGGCGGTCCGCTTATAAACCTAAACGGTAAAGTGGTTGGCATCAATGCCCGGGGAGTTTTTATGGCGGAGAATTTAGGCTTTGCTATTCCGATAAATCTGGCAGAAGAAGTGGCAAATAAGTTGTTAGCCGGAAAAAAAATCCGGCGCAGTTGGATTGGTGTGGAGATGCAGCCCATCAAGAAATATCGGGATTACCTGGATAAACCGGGCTTGCGCGGCTTATTGGTGGGGAATATAGAACCTTTATCCCCTGCTAAAAAGGTGGATTTAAAGCCGGGTGATGTCATTCTTTCTATTAATGATCATCGGGTGAATGCCGATTTTGATGAAGATTTACCAGCTATTCGAAAAATCATTGCCGATCTGCCCCGCCAGGAGCAAGTGAGCTTGAAAATTTGGCGCAATGGTGATATTCAAACAATTCAATTAACAACGCACCTGGAACCATTTGAGTATTTACCGGAGTTTGAATGCGAACAATGGGGATTGGTTGTAAAGAGCATCACACGTAACATTTTCCAGATCCATGATTTAGAAGATTACGACGGTGTTTATGTATCCGCCGTGAAAAGTGGCGAAATTGCCAAAAAAGCCGGATTGCAAGCAGGCGATATTATCCGTTCGGTGAATCACAACAAGGTTAGAGATTTAGAGGAGTTTAAGGAACTTTATCAGGATTTAACTGAATCGGATCATTCCTTCATCTTTTTTGAAGTATTGAGACAGGGAGCCCATTATTTTGCAGCAATGGATATGAGCCAATCCGCAAAAAAACCAGCCGAAGAATAATCTCAGAAAATAAAGAATTATCTCATGCATCCGGAGGATTTTGATGAAAAAATCATTCATTCGTTGGACAGTCCTGAACCTTTTAATTTTGTTGAATGTATTTATCTGTTTTTCACAGGCAGAAACAGGGCAAAAAGTTAAACTGCACCTAACTGAATGGCTAAAAATTGGACCAATGGAAATGCCAATGCCGGTTTTTACCATGGGCGAAGAACAGACATTTACCACAAAAGATTTGTTGGAATATCAATATGCAGATCATCAGGAATGGTGGCCTGAAGCAAATTCTTTTTTGAATTGGAGTTCTCAAATAAAGTTAAAATGGGAACCGATTGATATGGATACCGCTGGTTACTCCCTATCCATCATAAAAGACAAGAATATTGCCCGATTGGCTTATTTGGCAACCTATATCGATGCAACCCGTTGGACAAATGCTACCTTAAAAATAAAGAGTTCTCATATTTTCGAAATTTATTTGGATGGTGAGAAAATCGGTTCAAAAACCCAGATTTCACCAGAAGAAAGCAAAAATTACCTTGAAAATCAAATTAAATTAGAGACTGGTAAACATTTGCTTCTTTTGAAATTATTGTATGATCCGGATAAATCATCTGATTGGAATATTCAATCGATGGTTGAATATGCTGAAATATATGGGCAGAATGCAATTTCCCATACAATATCTCCAACGCATTTAATGAATGTTGATCATCTGTTAACAGAGCCAACGCCAACGGATGTTACTATTTCTCCCAATGGAGAATTGATGTCCGTTACCATAGAAAGAGCGTTGCCACCAACCGATGACACCGAAACCTGGCTTGAATTAAGAGGTGTTGCAAAGGGGAATTTAATTCAAACTTATCGCGGGGGAATGAATCTTGAACAGCTAAAATGGGCTTCTGATGGAAAACAGTTCGCATATACCACCACTGAGGATGAAAAAACCACTTTATGGATTGTTCATCTGAATAACGGGACAAACACACCCTTACTGGAAAATGTGAAAAATTTTGATGAATACTCCTGGTCTCCGGACGGCTCATACATTGTCTATACCATTACCGAAGAAAGCGACGAAGAAGAGAAAAAATTGAAACGCCTGGAAAGCTTGCGGTACCGGCGTCCATGGTGGGGCAATAAAGCCTATCTCTTCCAAGTCAATGTTCCGGAAGGGATAAGACGGAGGTTGACTGACGGACCCATTGCAACAGATTTAGCGGGCATAAGTCCTGATGGAAACCGACTGCTGATAACCCGGGAAATCGAAGATTACAGTGAACGCCCTTTTGCCAAAACCGAAGTGTATGTTTTAGATCTTAAACAATTTGTTCTGGATTCACTATGGACTGGTAAATGGTTTGACGACGCCCGATGGTCCCCTGATGGTAAGAAAATCTTATTCCTTGGTGGTCCCTCCATGTTTGGTGATATCGGACAAAATGTATCGCAAGGCAAAATCCCCAATGATTATGATGGCCAGGCATATCTAATGGATCTTACTACCAAAAAGATTAGTCCTCTCACAAAAGATTTTCCCCCTTCAATTAATAATGCCAGGTGGTATAATGAGATATCCCTGTACTTTACTACCATCGATGGTGCTTATCAAAATGTCTATCGATACAGCTTAAAATCTAAAAAATTTAAGCGGCTTGATACCGGAGCAGAAGTTGTTTCCGGGTTTGAAGTCGCCCGGAATAAGCCAGTTGCTGTTTATACCGGTTCGAGCGCCGCCACTCCCAAAAAGGCATACAGGTTAAATTTAACAAATAATAAATATCAGGCGCTCAGCTTTCCGGCTGAGAAAGCATTTGAGAATGTTCAATTTGGAGATGTGGAATCCTGGCATTTTAAAAATGACCGGGGGGATGTGATTGAAGGTAGAGTTTATTACCCACCCAATTTTAAGCCAAACAAACAATATCCTGCAATTGTGTATTACTATGGTGGCACCAGCCCGGTAACCAGGGATTTTGGAGGTCGTTACCCCAAAAATTTATGGGCAGCCCAGGGATATGTGGTCTATGTGCTTCAACCGAGCGGTGCGGTTGGTTTCGGTCAGGAATTTTCTGCCTACCATGTAAATGATTGGGGAAAAATTGTTGCTGATGAAATTGTCATTGGGGTAAAGAAATTTTTAATAGCGCATCCATTTGTTGATAGAAACCGGATTGGGTGTATCGGGGCTTCTTATGGCGGTTTTATGACCATGTTGCTGCTCACACAAACCGATGTCTTTACGGCGGGTGTATCACATGCCGGAATCAGCTCCATTTCCAGTTACTGGGGAGAAGGTTTCTGGGGATATCAATACAGTGCTGTTGCCACGGCAAATAGTTTCCCCTGGAATAATAAAGAACTCTACATTGAACAGAGCCCGCTATTTTCCGCAGATAAGATTAATACACCTTTGCTTCTTTTACATGGCACTTCGGATACAAATGTACCGCCCGGTGAAAGCATTCAATTGTTTACCGCCTTGAAATTATTGCAGAAACCGGTAGAATTTGTTCAGGTGGAGGGTGCAAATCACTGGGTGATGAAATACAGTAAACGCGAGCTGTGGAGCAAAACCATTATTTCCTGGTTCGATAAATGGCTTAAAGATCAGCCGCAATGGTGGAATGATCTTTACATCCGGAACTGAAGCTACATCATGATACATCGCGGTTAATTCGTCAACTTGAACCAATCAATTAAATTTAGTGGATAATCAAATTGCGGTTATCGTCTTATAAGTTTCAAAAACCCATTCAATTTTTCCAAATGTATAAAAAATATATTCCTGTAATATCTTTTACGGGAGGCTTTCTATGGGATAGTTTGACATTAACCCGAATCGATCGTATGTCAGATAATCTCATTTTACTCGGATATCTGATTTTATTAGGATTTTTCATCATTCTCATCAATCTGGTTGAAAAACAACAAATTACCAAACCGATACTTTTAAAATATAGTGAGTGGTATCCCATTGTCATCCAATTTTTTCTGGGCGGTCTGTTCAGTAGTTATGTGGTATTTTATTTTCAAAGTTCAGCATTAACCAAAAATTGGTTATTTCTGGGAATACTCATTCTCCTGTTAATAGGGAACGAATTTCTTGAAAAGAGACTCACAAATTTATATCTGCAAATGATCCTGTATTTTTTGGTGACTTTCTCCTTCTTTATCTTTTTCCTGCCGGTTATGACCAAGCATATGAACGTGTTTATTTTTATTTTGAGCGGACTGTTAAGTCTGTTAATGTTTGCTCTAATTTTGTATCTGCTCTATAAAAAGTTTACAATAATCCAAAAATCTAAAATGATTCGAATCAGTGCAATCGTATTGATTCTCTATTTGGTTGTAAATTTGCTTTATTCTTTGAACTGGATTCCACCGGTACCGTTATCTCTTAAAGCAGGTGGAATTTATCATCATGTTCATCGGGCAGAGGATAAATATGTTTTGAAAATTGAACATCCCAAATGGTATCAGTTTTGGAAGGACTCAGACAATCCCTTTCATTATCAACATGGAGATTCGGTTTTTTGTTTTGCGGCCATATTTGCTCCCACTCAACTTACCAAAACCATTTACCACCATTGGCAACGGTATGATGAAAATCAGAATATATGGTTAACAACAGACAAACTGGGATATCAAGTTTTTGGCGGCAGAAGAGGGGGATACCGTGGATATACCTTCAAACGGAATGTGAAACCCGGAAAATGGCGTGTTGATGTGAAAACAGATGAAGACCAAATTCTGGGTAGAATCGGTTTTAAAATTCAGAAAGTTGATTCTTTGATAAAACCGCTTAAAACAGTATTAAAATAGAAATTTTTCTTTGTATGAATGTTTATGGTATAATTTCATTTTATGATTATGTCATTTGCTCAGCAAACCGTATTAATATTAATTAATTTGTAAATCATGGTGATGGTAATTTCACCTCATCCCCTTCCCCTTCCCCAAATTGGAGAAGGGAAAGTGGGTGTAGGATTTTTTTGAGTGTTCAGTATAAATATCCGGGGGATGGGGTTGAGGTTCATTTCAAATAACATATGTATATTTATTAATCAAGCTGACCTAACAACATAGTGATTTTTCATTTTTTAAGTAGTGCTGTAACAAATATCTATGGTTTTACAATTGTTTTAATCAACATATTTGGAGATACCTTCTCGGACAATTTCATTCCATTCACCAGAGACAGCTTCTCCAAATTATCTTTCTCCGCCCCCATTGCAAGAAGCGTGCTTTCCAAAGTAGCACTTTTATTTACTTTTTTGATACGGATTCGGTCCGGTGAGACATTAATTTTGTTCCGGTCATTGAGTTCATCGAAGCCGGTCATGGTAGAGTGAAATACCGGCTGATATGTTGAGAATTTTGACTGAGCCGTGAATCCGTGAAAGACAAAGATGTTGTTTCCTTTTTCAATAAAATAGGACAACACCCGCAACATCCCATCCTGGGTAGAAATTTCAGAATTTACCTGATATGCAGACAGGCCGTTGACACTGGTAGTTGACTGGTTAATTACAGTGGCTTTGCTATCTGAGAGGAACTTGCTGGCAGCGTTTGCCGGTGAGCTTTCGGATCCCAAAGAGAAGATAATTACCGCATCTTCGTCTTCATTTACAATTTGAACCTGGGATGGCGTATTATTTAATTTCCATTTTGAAGGCACCGGAAATTTAAATGTAAGTTCAGGATGGTAAAAAACACCATTTTCAGCATATCCCTGTCTTGGATCATTCCCAAAAACCAGGCCGTTGATTTTATTCAAATAATCATCTCTTCTGATCTCAAAGTTTTTTGCCGTTACCTTTCGTTTCCATTCTTGAGCCATGTCCCGTATTTTCACCACCCGGTCTTCCGGGTTGGGGTGAGTTGATAACCAGCCGGGTAATCCACCACCATCTTCCGGCTGCATCCGATCTAATGTCTCAAAGAAGTTTGCCATTTCAGTGGCGTTGTATCCTGCTTTTGTAGAATATTGTACGCCTAATTTGTCGGACTGCCGTTCGTTATCACGACTGAATTTCAAAAACAGCAACTGTGCGCCAAATTGAGCGAAACCCGCATATTGACGAAAATCCTCAGATAAAATTGCACCCAGGCCTAATCCCAATTGAGTTAACTGTGCTTTGCTGTACTGTTTTGCGGAATGTCTGGCGGTAACGTGGCCGATTTCATGCCCCATTACGCCGGCAACTTCTGCTTCACTATTGAGGTGTGCCAAAATTCCCCTGGTGAAATAGACAAATCCACCCGGAACAGCAAAGGCATTTATGACCGGTGTATCCAATATTTTAAACTCATAGGGTAAATCGGGGCGATGGGACAATTTCGCCATTTTCATACCAATTTGAGAAATATAGTTATTCAATTCTTCATTCTGGTAAATACCGTAAGAATTAACCACTTGTTTATCGGTTTTTTTACCGAGTTCGATTTCATCAGATTTACTAAGCAGCATCAGCTCCGGTTTGCCGGTTACCGGATTGGTTGCGCATGATATAAGAAAAGCGAGAATAATAGAACTCAACAGATAGATTAAATTCACTTTCATGGTTTGCCTTTCTGAAATTAAATTTTTAATTGTAAATAAAAATAACCATTTTTTTTCAGGAAATCAGTGGTTTATTTTACACTCTTGCAGTTTAAAGAAGGTGTAATTTAATGATTATTTGTATGTAAATCACCAGGATATTTGTAATTTTAATTCTTATGAACTTTCAATTTACAGGGGATTAAGCTTTCAAATGATCAATAAACATTTTATTGTCTTAATTTTATTTTTATTGCCACTATTCTCATGGGCACAACCAACATCGAAATCAATTTATAAAAAAAATCGTGATAAGATTTGTATAGTGAGCTATTATCAGAACACTGCCAGTGATTCCAAAATCGGTTCATTCAATAAGATTGAACGGTTCCGTGTTGGTATTCTCGTATCTCCCGATGGGTTAGTAATGGTAAGCAGCGACGTTTATCCGTTATCTCTGGATATCATCTCCGTAAATGGATCAATGCTTTCCGGCAAACCCACCGATTTTAAAGTAGAGCTTGCAAATGGGAAAGAATATCCTGCCGTATTTCTGGGCAAAGACGACCAGGCAAAGGTTGCTTTTATTAAAATTGAGGACAAAAGTGCTTCTTATGATTTCCCATACGTCTCTTTTGTTGCAACAGAAAATACAGGAGTGGCAGACAGTGTGTACATCCTTGAGTTGCTGCCCCGTCACTATAATTTTGAACCTCTTTTCACCTCACATACCATTGCCTCAAAAATTGAATCACCCCGGCGAAAATTTTTAATCAATAATTATACTACGGCATTGAGTGCGGGTGGATTGGCTTTGAACGTATATGGTGAAGCCATAGGAGTTACCATCGAGCAAAATATTAATTTCGCATTTCAGCCTCCTGGTGATTTTGAATCGCTTCATAAAGATTATTTGGAAATTGCTCCCTCTGAATGGTTTATTGATTTAATCCGGAATCCACCACAAATAGAAGCAACTGAAGCAGCAAAAAAAGCCTGGTTGGGCATCCGGATGCAAGGCTTATCGGAAGAATTAAAAAAATATTGGAATATTCCGGCAAAAGGTGGCGTTGTAATTAATCAGATATATCCGGAATCGCCAGCCGCAAAAGCGAGACTTCAGGTAAAAGATGTGATCCTTGCTGTGAATGATTCCGCGATGCTTGTGGAAAAGGACGAAGAGACCGCTAAGCTAAGAAATACGATTCGGACACTTTCTCCGGGTAATACAGCAAAATTTAAGATTTTTAGGGACGGTCAGATTATTCACAAGAATGTTGTCTTGGAAGCAGCACCCAAATCAATTGGATTGGCTGAAAGCTTCCCGGTTCCGGAACTTGGCTTTGAAATAAGGGAACTAACTCAGGATGTTTTGTATCAGGATAATCTTCCACTATCTACACCAGGGGTCTTTGTCCATCAGGTGGATCGTGCCTCTCCGGCTGGGATTGGGGGGTTAAACATTGGTGCAATAATCCAGGAAGTGAACGGCAAACCGGTAAAAGATTTAGAAAGTGCTAAAGAGATTATTCAAAATTATTTAGAAAACAAATTAAATATTTTGATGTTAAGAGTATTAATTAACGGCTCAAATCGTTTTGTCTTTATTGATCAGGACCAATAGTTAGACCAAACAATTTAAATCAAAAGACATTAAAATTTTATACAATAGTCCAAATTATGTCATATGTCTATGAATATCCCAGACCGATGGTCACTGTGGATATCTTTTTATTGCGCATTTTTGAAGAACGCATACATACTTTGTTGGTTCAGAGAAATAAACCACCTTATCAGGGAAAATGGGCGCTTCCCGGTGGCTTTATAGAAATGGACGAAACAATATTGGAATCCGCCACAAGGGAATTGGAAGAAGAAACAAATATTCAAAATATTCCATTGTTTCCATTAATTACGGAAGGGGATCCCGGACGAGATCCCCGGGGCAGAACCATTACCATCCTTTATGGTGGAGTTTTGGAGGATCCTTCAATTAATGCAAAAGCAGGTACAGATGCCGGGCACCTTGACTGGTTTCCACTTGACGATTTGCCGTCACTTTCATTCGATCATCAAATACTTGTACAACGTGCTTTTAGTGAATTTAATTTTAGGGCAGTGTGGAGATTATGGCTGTTATTATTCTTACCGGATAAGTTCAAACAGAACGATTATAACTTCTTTCACCAAATCCTATTTGGACATGATAAGTATTTTCATCACATGAAGAATGTTGCCATAAAGTTAAAATGGATTCGGGAAGAATCGAATCATTTTTTTATCAAATTAGTCAATAATCGGCAAATTCTGGATACCAGACATGAAAAGATTGCTGATACCTGGTTTAGAAATATACCGATATAAACTGAACTATGTAACAAATTAAACCATTCTATGCCAGGTAAATTAAAACAGGTATTGAAATAATTGAAAAAAATTCTAAATCATTAATTTCGGTTAACAGATGATTCTGCCCCAACCTTTAATTCCCGGCACTCTCGTTCAACGCTATAAACGATTTTTAGCGGATATTAAATTAGAAGACTCTCAAATCATTACTGCTCATTGTCCTAATTCGGGAAGTATGAAGAGTTGCAAAGAACCGGGTAGCCCGGTATTTGTTTCAACAAGTGATAATCAGAAAAGGAAATTAAAATATACCTGGCAATTAGTGAAAGCAAATGGGGTGTGGGTGGGAATTAACACCCATTATCCAAACAAATTGGTAAAGGAAGGCATTCTTGATGGCATTGTAAAAGAATTGCAAGGTTATCGGCAAATCCGCTCAGAAGTAAAATACGGTACAAATAGCCGGATTGATCTTTTATTAGAGAGTGAACAAGATCTTTGCTATGTGGAAGTTAAAAATGTAACATTGGTGGAAGAAAATACTGCTTTATTTCCCGATGCCGTTACGGTGCGCGGACAAAAGCATTTAAAAGAATTGGTTAAAATGAGAAAAGCAGGACATCGTGCGGTAATCTTTTTTGTGGTTCAACGAAGTGATGGAAAAACGGTTGTCCCGGCGGACGAGATCGATCCTGAATACGGTGCGTTATTAAGATGGGCGGTGGAAAATGGAGTGGAAGCACTGGCTTATCAGGCATTTGTTTCTGAAAAAGAAATATATTTGTCACAAAAGCTGCCTGTGAAATTAAATCTAATTTGATTCATTTTTCCTTTTTTTGTATTGTGTTTCATTATCTTTAAGACCATATTTAAATAATAATAAAACTCTGAGGAGGTAAATATATGAATTATTCAAAATTCTTTGTTTTAGTATTTGTTTTACTGTCGCTTGTAAGTTTTGCGTTTTCAGGTGATTTCGAGGGAAAAATTATGCAAAAGGCGCTTTATGTTTCCTTGGATAAGATGGGCGATGTTTCCTCCATGCCCCAGGCTGAAGCATTATTTTCAAAATCTATAGATGAGTTAAAGCAAATGGCGGCAAAAGCCGGAGGTAATGATGCGTATTCTGAACAAAAAATCGATATTTTTGTGAAGGGTAATAAATTTCGCATGGATACGCAACAGAAGGGACAGCAGGTATCGATAATTTATGATACCGAATCCGATAAAATGATAACACTTATGCACGAAAAGAAAATGGCGATGGCTACCGGAATGGGAAAAATGATGCAAATGGGTGAACAAATGGGTCAGTCGATGGGAATGGCTCCCGGTATGATGGGTAAAGATAAAGGTGGTGATGATTTTTCCATGGAAGCGACAGGTAAATCCAAAACCATTAATGGCTTTGAGTGTAAACTGTATAAGGGAACCGACAGCAGTGGAGATTTTACACATATGTGGATTCATGAGGGGTATATTGATGCCTTTCAGCGCATGCTGACCTCATTTGGTAAAATGGAAAAGTCAAAAAAACAAGGTATGCAAAAAGAGGAAAAGTTTTTCAAAAAAGTGCAGGGAATTCCAATTCTGACGAAGAGTGCATCTAAAGAGGATTTAAATATCAATGAAATTTTAAATATCGCCGAGCAGTCCGTACCTGCGGATAAGTTTGAAGTCCCCGATGATTATCAAACAATGGATATGCAAAACATGATGCAGCAACAAATGCAGAAAATGAAAGATATGATGAAAAAATAAAGTTAGAGAGGGTTAATCCACAGGTGTCGCAAGCCCCAAACCGTACACATTCTTTACGCCATTATCTTTTAATACCCGGGCGCATTCATTCATGGTTGCGCCCGTGGTGATGACATCGTCCACCAAGATGACTTCCTTGCCAATAATTTCGCCTTCATTTTTTAACCGGAAAGCTCCGGCGACATTCTGTTGCCTTTCTTCTCGGTACAGTTCTGTTTGAGATTTCGTTTGACGCGTTCTGAATAATAAACCGGTATGAATATAAGAAGGAATTTCTGTAAAAAATCCTTTTGCAATGTAAGTACTCTGGTTGTATCCCCGCTCCTTCTCCCGCACAGGATGGAGTGGAATAGGGATGATCCATCCGTTTTTAAAAACAAATTTATCAATTAGAAAATTTTTTATTGCCCAATTTGCTGTGTCAACAGCCAATCGATTCATTTTTTGATATTTTATATGATGTATAATAGATTGTATAGTTGGGTTAAATTCGACTACCACAAATAATTTATCGATATGGCATGGTTGCAGTCGGTCCAATACCTGGGTTTGAAGAAACTGAGACGGTACTGCTTGACAAGAGGATAGGCAATTGGAACAAATTTTATTAATCGGGGTGAATTGTCGAATAATGGTTTCACAATTCAGGCAGATAGGGGGATATATAATTTGAAGTAAATTTTCAACGGATTTTGTGAGCATTTTAATGTGCATCATTATAAAAAAGCCCTGCCAGAATGGGGCAGGGCAGCAATTTTAAAATTGATAACTAAAAGAAATTCCGGGTTCGATGCGTTCTACCGGTTTAAATTCAACATCCCCGGTTTCAGTGGTTTTCTTAACCCAATAC
>CAZVKP010000005.1:0-24782 GCA_964627635.1 uncultured Calditrichaceae bacterium
TCCCAAGATGTTCCCAAGATATAAAAATGTTCTTCTAAAATATAGTTTCATATACAACTTAATACTAAATTTATACCGGCTTAATTATTTTGCTCTTTCTAAATATTTCCCATCCGATGTATCAATCCGGACAACCTCTCCATTTTCAATAAATGGTGGTACCTGGGTGGACAAACCGGTCTCTAATTTCGCCGGTTTGTAGGAGCTGGATACCGTGGCGCCTTTAATATTGGGCTCCGTTTCAGTCACTTTTAACTCCACAACTCCCGGTAGATCGACTCCAATGGGATTCCCTTCATGAAATAGAATTTGCACCATGGTTTCCGGCACCAGATAATAGACGTCATCACCCAACATTTCTGCTGTTAGATGAATTTGCTCGAAGGTTTCCATATCCATGAAATAGAATAAATCGCTCTCTTTATAGAGATATTGATATTCCCGTGAAATTAGAGTGGCTTTTTCAACCGATTCATTAGGTCTGAATCGTTCTTCCGCCTTTACTCCGTCACTCAGGCGTTTCATTTTAACCTGCATCAATGCCTGTCCCTTGCCAGGTGTCACATGCGTGGCTTCCGTAACGCGATATAAATCGCCCTGGTATTCCAGTATATTCCCCTTGCGGATTTGAATCGCCTTCATTTTCATCGCGCTACTACTCCCTTTGACGGTCTTTCATAACTTCGAGCGCCAAATTTAAATTTTTTAAAACAATAATGCAAATTTTTTATTAACTAGTGGATGAGATGAGGAGCCTAAAGGAAATAAAAAAAGCGAAGGAGATTTTGAGAATTTCCGGATAAACTTATTTTAAAGAAGTAGTTTGGAGGTATTGTAGTGATGTACTGGTTCATATTAATTTATTGAAAGAATTTACAGAAGTTGCAATTTTTCCATTGAATTCAAAATATTTTGGAATTAAAATGAATTCGAACTCGTCAATACCTATGAAAATTGTGTAGCAAGAAATTTAAGTATTGTCATCATAATGGGAGAGCGCGATGATAAAAATATTATCCATAGATGGGGGTGGGATTCGGGGGATAATTCCCGCTACGGTTCTGACTTCGATTGAAAAACAAACCGGTATCTCAATTGCCCGGGCTTTTGATTTGGTGGCTGGGACATCAACCGGCGGCATACTGGTTTTGGGACTTTCCCGGTCCGATGGGAACGGGAGCGCTCATTTTAAAGCGGAGGACTTGGCAGCGCTTTATGAAAAACGGGGAAAGGAAATATTTTACAGGTCTCTCTGGAAAGGAGTGAGTTCCGCCGGATCATTCCTTGACGAAAAATATCCATGTGATAATCTTGAAAAGATTCTGTCAGAATATTTTGAAAACGAGCCGCTGGGGTCGGCGCTTACCCATGTGCTAATTACCAGTTACGATATTCAGAACAGGCAACCGCATTTTTTTAAAAGTTGGCGGGATGAGTGGAAAGCAGTCGAGATGCGCTATGTGGCAAGAGCGACCTCTGCGGCTCCAACCTATTTTGAACCGGCATTGGTTCCCATCAGTGGAAGCACCCGGGCATTGATTGACGGAGGCGTTTTTATTAACAATCCGGCGATGTCTGCCTACGCAGAAGCGAAACGGATCTTCCCCGAGGAGAATGAGTTTTTTGTGGTATCAATCGGTTCCGGCGAATTAGTTCGCCCCATTCCCTACGATGATGCAAAAGATTGGGGACTGGCAGGTTGGATGCTTCCGGTAATGAGCTGTATGTTCGATGGTGTATCGGATGCAGTGAATTACCAGCTACGGCAAATACTTGGTGATCATTACATCCGGTTTCAGACCAGTCTTTCCACAGCCTCGGATGATATGGATAATACCACTCAGGGTAATATGGAAAATCTGAAAACGGAAGCAAAAAAACTGATTCGAACCCATAAAGATAAATTAGATCAGATCTGTCAATTGATATCGGATTCAAATAATTGACAATATTAGATAATTTGGGAAGTCAATAAAGCCCAATTAGTTTCTTTATAAAAATTATTAATGATTATGCCTTTAACTTCGCATAATTTATAATTATACAAAACTGACCTTGATTTTACCTCAACCCTATCCCCCTGATGATTAATCAAAATATCGTGGTAATTGGTTGCCACCCCCTTTCCCTTCTCCTGTCAGGAGAAGGGAAAGGGATGAGGTTTAAACAGAAATTTATACATTTTATTTATTATTACATTATACGGAACAAAGGATACAATCATTTAATTTTTTTGCTTGTTCAAGTTATTGAATGATGAATGAACAGGATTGCAATCCCCATCCCTGAGGATTGATCCCGTAATAGTTGTTTTTAAGGTAAGTAGAGGTTTTTAATACAAAAACGCTTAGAGTGATAAATCTTTCTTTTTAGCTTCTTTTTCTTTATTATCAATCTCTTTTTCTATTTCTTCCAGTCGAGTAAAATCTTTTTCAAAGACAGAATTAATTCCACGGAAATTTCCGGTCTGTTTTAGATCCCATAACCGTTTCCCCATGTCTGTATATAAATGCTCTCGCTCGCTTTTCAGATTGCGAATGTCAATTTTTAGCCGGGTCAGTTCAGTCGCTTCGCCTGAGAAATGACGAACTTTTTCATACATATCTTTTATAAAAACCGAACCCTTCTCCACAGCCTCGTTCAAGCTGTCGCTGGTAGATTTTGTTTTCTGCTCTTGTTTCTTTGATTCCGTCCCCGATGCTTGCGATGCATTTTCCTGCTGTTCTTCTGTGGAGGTTTTTTCCTGCGCATTTTCCACAGGTTCTTCTTTTTGAGTGGTCTTTTTATCAGTCATGCTATCTCCTTTGTTTAATTAAGTTATATGTTTTATCTATAAAACAGAAGATTGTTTCATATTTTGAATGAATTGCTAAAAACACTCATAAAAAATACTCTATTAATTGATTAATGTTCGTGAATCTGCATTCTTTTTCATTTAATAAAACCTTTTGGGCAAAAAATTTAATGGAACATTAAATATTCCAAATTAAGAACACCGTATAACCTACATAAATGATTAAAAATAAAATAGCCTCCCAGCGGTCCAGTAACCGTTTTTTTCCTGTAAACATGGTGAAAAAGAGCAGAAAAGAGGCAACGATTAAAACCAGAAAATCGGAGTTAAGATTTGTATGAAATGGGAGGGGGCGAATCAGTGCACTAATGCCTAATATGAAAAATATATTAAAAATATTGGATCCCACAATGTTGCCAATGGCTATATCCGATTTTCTTTTATATGCGGCGATTGCCGATGTAAATAATTCGGGAAGCGAAGTTCCAATGGAAATGATGGTCAGACCGATAAACTTTTCACTGATTGCAAAATTTCTTGCAATATCTATCGCATTATCGACAATCAATTTACCGCCTAAAAACAGTCCAATCAATCCTGCCGCAATGAATAAAATTATTTTGAATATCGATAGATATTTAACGTCCGGTTTGTGTTGGCTTTCCACTTTTGCGATACCAAAAGTGTAGGTTACAAAAATGATAAAAAATAGAAGCAATATAATTCCATCTCCACGATTAAGTTCTCCAAAAGGTGCACCGCTGAAAAAAACATCATTACACAATACAAACAATGCAATTACAGCCATTAGTGAAAATGGTATTTCTCTCCATACTGTATTTTTCATGGTCTGAATGGGGAGAATAACACCTGCCACTCCTAAAATTAAAAGGATATTTACAATATTACTTCCAATCACATTACCAAATGAAATTCCGGTTTGCCCTTGAATACTTGACAAAATATTAACCACTAATTCCGGCGCTGAGGTGCCGAAAGAAACAATTGTTAATCCGATAACAATTTCAGAAATGGAGGCTCTAATTGCCAGCGCAGATGCACCCTCAATTAAGTAGTCCGCACTTTTTATCAATACCATAAAGCCTATTACCAGAAGAATCAGATTAAGGAACATGAATCGAAACCCTGATTTTTAAGTTGATAAATCCGTAAAACTCCCTGCTCTCTCTCCATTGTCGTAGTTACGACTATTTTGCGATGTATCAATTCTGTCCGTTCCCGGATTTTTCCACAGGCACGGGGATTGACGAGCGGACATGTAGATCTCTTTGTGGAAAAGGTATTTCGACACCATTTTTTCTGAATTGACGAACAATTTCCATATTGATGTCAGATAATATTCGATAATAATGTTTAGAATCTGCCAACCAAACCAATAACTTCATATTCCATGATGAGTCACCGAAACTGGATAGAAAAACTTTTGGTTCAGGGTTATCCAATACATCGGGATTTTCTTTAGCGGCGGTATAAAGCGAATTTATGACTTTATCCAAATCGGAATTATATGAAACACCAACTTCAACCACCAGGCGAACAGTAGGGTCGCCATGAGACCAATTCACAACTTGAGATGAGATAAATTCCGAGTTTGGGACAATAATGGTAATATTATCTAAAGACCGGATTGTGGTCGAGCGCATATTGATTGCGATGACATCCCCTTGAAGCTCTCCCACAGTTATCCGGTCTCCAATTTTTATGGGGCGCTCAAACAGTAAAATTAAACCTGCCACAAAATTAGAAGTTACATTTTGTAAACCGAAACCGATACCAACCGATAATAATCCGAAGATAACTGCCAATCCACTCAAATCAATTCCGACAAATTGAAACGCAACTAAAGCACCCACAATTAATATAACGTAATGTGTGATGCGAGCTAAGTTATAACGTGTTCCGGGATCCATTTGAAATCGTCTGAGGATCCGATTCAGCAAGACTTTTTGCAATAAATGTGAAAACAGAACAAACAACAATAAGACAATTAAAAACATTATAATGGAGGAAATTGTAACCGGTGTTTGATTTATCTCGAATAGCTTTTGAGAAAAAATGCCATCTAAAATGTTTGTAACTTGTGAAACATCCATTTATTCACCTCTTGTTAGATTTATTCAATGGCTTAATTATACTTATCAGAAAATTCAAAAACGTCATGTGGTGCATTATTTATCTGTGACAGCATAATATTGGAAAATGCATTCCACCCGTAGATTGTGTTATCTTCTGCAAATAATAGAAAAAAATATTATGATGGCGAAATTCCTGTCCCACATATTTACGAAATGCCTCCCGAGCATTTCCTGAGGCAACGAGTCTCAAGTAATCTGCTGCAATCTCTTTGAGATTTGGGGTTGAGTGTACAGACTGTTGGCTCATGAATACCTCCTAAAAATTTTTATTTGATCGTTGTGTTTCAATACAACTCGATTTTCATAATTGGAGTTTGAATGAGGTAAATTTGATTGTTTTTGAACTCCTATTCCATGCTGATACACAAGCTTATGCCCATAATATGTTCCGATTATCAAAACAATTAGCCCTGCAATTGACACTATTAAATACAATAAAATATTATTATAAGGAAATTTCCCTTTTAATCCAATTCTCCAAAATATGAGGCTTAAAATACATGTGGTTATCAAAAATGCAAGGGTCTGATGAAGGTCCAAGGTGGACTGTGCCGTCTCTGCAATATTAAGATTGTTTTTGGTCAGTAACCCGCTGGCTACGGTAAATACAGTTGCAATTCCCGAAGCGATCAGGTTTATCCATGCCAATTTATGAAACAGGACATCCTTTTTTATCAATCCAACTAAATCGAAACAGACACTAAGGAAGAACAACGCCACAGTAAAATGCACAAATACAGGATGGATCATGGTCGCATTTAGCATATTGAATTCTCTATTAAATAATACTACAGCGAAAGTTTTTAAAAAACTGTTGAAACAGTTCCTCTGAAGCACTTCTTTTTTATTAACACCGGGATTAATCCCGGTGTTAATGAGAATCTTACCAATAGTTAGCCGTTTTTCACACTGTGATCACTCCGTGAAACGGCTTCCCAAAAATAATCTTTCGCTGTAGTAAATAATTTATCCTCAAAATAATGGCTTTTAATTAAATGCCTGGTTGTTCGGAATTCAAGTGCTAATCATGTTTGTTTGATTTGAACTTATCACATGTTCTGACCAATTTTTACAAATGACTTTTATAAATCTCTTTTAATGCTACTGAAATCGCCTTGATTTGTAGGACCTGTAGTTATTTCTTGTGATTTGAGAGGGGATCAAGAGATAAATTGGATGTATCTATACTTTGAATCGCATTAAACAATGTGTAAAATATTGGAGAATGAAGCAATACTGGAGAAAGCATGAAAGCCATTGTATTGGAAAAGCCGGGTGATTTTGGTGGCTTAAAGTATAAGGATTTTGCTGTGCCCAAGCCTGAACAAGATCAGGTATTAATTGAAATCAAAGGAGCGGCACTAAATCGCCGGGATGCGTGGATTGTGCAGGGACTTTATCCCAAGATAAAAGTACCCATCATTTTAGGGTCTGATGGCTCCGGCATCATTGCTGAGGTAGGAAAAAAGGTATCCAAAGATTTACTGGGACAGGAGGTGGTGGTGAATCCAGCATTAAATTGGGGAATTAATCCTGGCGCTCAACAGAACAGTTTTAAAATTTTGGGAATGCCGGACAATGGTACCCTTGCTGAATATGTGCAAATACCGGTCTCTCAGGTATTCCCTAAACCCCATCATTTAACATTTGAAGAAGCAGCGGCAATTCCGCTTTGCGGTTTAACTGGCTATCGGGCTCTTTTTGTTCAAGGAAAACTTAAAGCCGGAGAAAGAATCTTGATTACCGGAATCGGTGGTGGCGTTGCCACCCTGATGCTTCAGATGGCTGTGGCAGCAGGCGCGGAAGTAGCAGTTACTTCAAGTAGTGATCAAAAAATAGCGAGTGCGATGCGAGCCGGAGCCCTGGGCGGAGTCAACTATCGTCGGCATAGTTGGGTGGAAGAACTGAAAAAACTTATGGAAGGGGAGCAATTCGACATGATAGTTGATAGCGCGGGTGGTGATACATTCGATGAGCTGATCAAATTGGTAAAACCCGGTGGGCGGATCATATCATATGGAGCAACGGCTGGTAAGCCTTCAAGTGTAAATTTACATCGAATCTTTTGGCGGCAAATTACTGTGCAAGGCGCCACAATGGGAACACCGATAGATTTTACCAAAATGGTCGAATTATTCAATTCCAGGAAAATTAAGCCGCTAATCGATTCAGTTGTTTCTTTTAAAGAATACAAAGCGGTATTCAACAAATTAGTGAACTTCGACCAATTCGGTAAGGTTGTTTTAAAACCCTAATTAATCGCGTGAACTGGGACTTAAAGCTAAGTTATCTTTTTGGGAACAAGGTAGTGGAGTCGGTTTAAAAATTGAGTGATAAAAATGGGTAATAAATACTTTCTTGTTTCAGAAAAACACAAATTTATTCCTGATGTTTTTCTGAATTTAGTTTTTTAAGCAGTTTTTCTTTAATATGGTTGGGAACCGGCTCTGATTCGTGAGTTTTCTTGTATAGTGAAACCGTCATTTTAACGGTATCCAAATACATGCGGCATTCCGGGCAATCATGGACATGTTGCATCAATTCTTTACACATGGGATGATTTAAATCCTGACCCAGGTAGTTACACAATTCATTAATTGTTTTTTTGCTGTGTTTCTTCATTTTTTTTATGACTCATTTACATGTTCTTGCATATATTCTGCCAGCTTTTCACGTAGATAAAGTCGCGCCCGCTTCAACCGAATTTTAACATTCGATTCGGTTATCCCTAAAATCTGACTGGTTTCTTTAATTGACATGTCATCCAGATCCCTCAAAATAAAAACCGATCGATAAATTTCCGGAAGTTCGTCCACAGCGACATCCAATTTTTTTCGAAATTCCGAAGTTAACATGTCTTTTAACGGTAAATCCTGCCAATCATGAATATGCATTTCATCAGGATTATCAAAATTTGTTTCCATCTCATGATCTGTTAATACGGTCTTCTTACCTTTTCGGATTTTCATAAGTGCAAAATTTGTCGCTATTCGATACAACCAGGTAAAAAAGTTTGAACGCCCATCAAAAGTATCAATCTTTTCATATACTGCCACAAAAGTTTCCTGTAAAATATCCGCAGCGTCATCCTCATTTTTGAGAATCTTCAATCCTAAATTGTAAATTCTTTCGCCGAATACATTAACCAATTCAGTAAATGCCTGCTGATCACCACTTTTTGCCCTTGAAACCAGGGAATTAACCTGCTGATTATCCATCTATTATTTACTCTATTTAGATTGATTGAGTACCATAAAGTTACAATTCTGTTAACATTTCAATGAAAAGCCGTTTTTTCATTGACTATTGTTTCACATCGACTTTAAATATAATGCATATAACTGACGGAAAAAAAATACAAAGAAAATTGGTTAGTAAGCTAACCGACAAGATACTCATATTATGGGAGATGGGTTGCACTCCTTTGTTCTTCATTGATTAATACTATGCAACCAACAACATAATTTTACAGAAGATCCTTTGTATCCAACAATAGATAATTGGGTAATTTAATCAAAATCTAATTTATGAATAAATGCGTAATGTCACTTAAATATGTACTTTATGAATTATTTTTGGTTTGCATTTTGTATTTATTGTATTATCTTTGACGGATTTTGAAAACTAATATTGCATAATGAATACTAATTATACCAAACAAAAGGAGCGGTTATGGATAAGCAAGAGGTCCTGAAAATATGTAAAGAACAAAAGGTGAAATTTCTCCGCCTGCAATTCACCGATATTTTTGGTGTTAACAAAAATGTCGAAGTACCGGAATCTCAATTTGAAAAAGCACTGGAAGGTGAGATTTTGTTTGATGGTTCCTCCATTGAGGGATTTGCCCGAATTGAAGAATCGGATATGTTATTGAAACCGGACTTACAATCTTTTCGAATTTTTCCCTGGGAGAACAGAGAAGGAAAAATCGGAAGACTTATTTGTGATATCATGAATCCGGATAATACCCCATTTGAGGGCTGCCCCAGACAAACTTTGAAAAGAGTGTGTGATAGAGCTGCTAAATTAGGATTTACGATGGAAGCAGGGCCTGAGGCAGAATTTTTTCTGTTTTTGCATGATGAGGAAGGTAATCCAAGTCGGGGTACTCACGACTCTGCCGGTTATTTTGATTTGGCGCCAATCGATTTGGGTGAAGATGCCCGTCGGGAAATCGTGAATGTTTTGAATAGTTTGAATTTCGAAGTCGAAGCAGCCCATCATGAAGTTGCTCACGGGCAACATGAAATAGATTTTAAACATGCGGAAGCAGTAGAGACTGCTGACAATGTGGCAACTTTTAAATTTGTGGTGCGTCGTGTTGCTCAGGATTATAACTTGCATGCTACCTTTATGCCCAAACCTGTCTTTGGGATAAATGGCTCGGGTATGCACGTTCATCAATCGCTGTTCAAAGGCACGGAAAATGCCTTTTATGATGAAAATACTGAAGACGGCTTGTCTCAGACGGCCAAATATTATATTGGTGGTATTTTAAAACATGCTAAAGCATTTGTGGCAATCACCAATCCGCTGATCAATTCTTTTAAGCGATTGGTTCCCGGATACGAAGCGCCGGTAAATATTGCCTGGTCAGAAAGAAATCGCAGTCCATTGGTGAGGGTGCCGGCAAAGAGGGGCATGAGTACTCGCATAGAGGTAAGAATCCCGGATCCGTCAACTAATCCGTATCTGGCATTGGCGGTTATGCTGGCTGCGGGTTTGGATGGAATAGAAAATCAAATTGAACCACCACCTGCGGTGAATAAAAATATTTTTACCATGAGTCAGCGTGAAAAGCGGCGCTTTAAAATACAAGAGTTGCCGCCCAATCTGTGGGAAGCCGTTGTTAATTTGGAAAAAGATAAAGTGATGCGAGAAGCATTAGGAGATCACATCTTCTTTCATTTCATTGACGCAAAAAAAATGGAGTGGTCTCAATATATTTCTCAGGTGCATAAATGGGAGTTAGATCGCTATTTAAGCTATTATTAATAGAATTCGGGGGTGGGGAGCATATCATTCTCCCTACTCCTTTGTTTGTTAAAATAATTGTTTGGACATACAGGATGTTCAGGAGTTCCGGGAATCAGTTTTACCAGTATTAACTTTTGCATCTCCAACTTTCACAACTGCATATCTAAACAAAATCGGTCCAATAATTTGATTGATGGCTATTGAAGCAATAATAAGAGTGGAAATGCTGGTGCCGAAAGGTTCAGGAAAAGTATTTTTTACAATCATAGCCAGACCAAGCGTAAGTCCTGCTTGACCAACGAAACCCATCCATCCGTACCGGTTTATGTCAGGGCCGGCATTGGTTAACCGTCCCCCTATAAAAGTCCCGCCAAAGGTGGTTAATAGTCTTAAACCAACAACAATTAATGCCAAAAACCAATTTTTTAGAAAAACCGGAAGATTTAGAGATGCGCCGGCAATCGCAAAAAATATAACATAAATCGGTAATGATGCACCTTCAATGGCTTCTATAAGTTTAGAACCTGCATTGCTAAAATTCTGGACAAAAAAGCCCGCCACCATAAATAAAAGAATAACTTCTAAATGAAACATTTTTGATAATTCGATTCCTAAAAGGACAAAGCCCAATAGAAATAACACAGTTTGTGTTCCCACGTATTTCAGATACAGAAGAATTAAACTGCCTGCAGCAAAGCCAATTACAATTGACAGTATTGTTTCTTTCAACACTTGAAAGATATATGAAAATTCCAACTGGTTTTCTGCCAAAATCAATGGTTTTGCAAGGGAAAGGGCGATAGAAAAAACAAGTACTACAATAATATCCTTAAACACAGTTACTCCTAAAACAAAATCCGTGAAACGACCTTTTGCTTTGGTTTCAGTTATAATGGCAATAGTCGTAGCCGGCGATTTTGCGATAGAAAGCGCTCCCATAATGAGTCCCACACCCAATGCAACACTAAAAGGTGCATCTTCTACAAAATCGATGTGATTTTTATACAGAATAAAAAGGATTACAAAGCCCCCCATCACAATTAGAATTTGCCACAGAATTGCATTTCCAATGGTGCTAAGTTGATGCCGAATAGTTTTATACCTGAATTCTCCTCCTGCTGTTAATGCAATGAGACTGAGGGCAATATTATTTATGAGTTGGAGATTTTGAACAACTGGTTTAGAGAGTAAATCGATGAGATAAGGTCCAAAAATAAAACCTGCCAGAATATACCCGGTTATTTTGGGTAATTTATATTTCATGGTAATCTTGCCAATCAAATAAGCAGCGACAAGAACGAAACCCAGCGCCATCATACTCTCTGCCATAGTGTGGGTTTTTTCTTCAAATTCAATCTGGGTGAAGAAGGCCATTAATAGAATGAGAACAATGGTCGCAATAAGAAGGCGTTTCATCAGATTTCCTGTCTGCTTTCTAATATTGTTCTCATGGTAACCGCGCTGTACTCATCGAATATAAAAATACCAATTATGGTCGCACTCATTAAAAAATCCCCTAAAAATCCGCCATAAAGAAGTTGGAAGTTAAAGGCAATTGCCAGAGATACCCCTCCGAATGAAAGCATTGCCTTCCCCACATTTTTGGGGATTGGGAAAGCACAATCGATGTTTTTGGCACTTAGCCAACCACCAATATATTTTCCTGCAAAGCGGGCAATCAAAAAACTCAAAATGAAAATAATTTCCCTCAAGAACTGAAAATTCCACAGCGCCCCTGCAAAGATCAATAAAAACAGGTAAGTTGGCTTTTCTGCCGCGTGGATAACTCTCATTACTTTATCGGATTCCCTCCTGAACTGCGCAAGCGATACGCCTGCAATCATATTAAGCAGAATGGGCGAAAGGCGAAGATAAAAGCCCACTCCGCTGGTAAAAATAACGAAACCTAACACAATCAAAAAAATCTCTTCAGGACTAAATCTAAACCTGATGAGAAAACGCAAAAAAAGTCCCATAGCAATACCAATTAAAATAGTGAGAAAAATCCATTGGATTTTAGAGGCAATGTCTTGCGAAACCACCGGATGAAAAACGGCAATAGTAAAGCCTGCTATGATGATTCCCCAAAAACCGTCCAGACTTCCCACAAACTGCAATAAATGCGTTAACCGGCCTTTTGGTCTCTTCTCAATGACCAGGCGAGCGATAGAGAGCGGTGCAGTAATGGATCCCAGTGCTGCCAGAATAATGACCGCTTCCCATTTTCGGTTGGATTGAAAGGGCAATAAAAAATGGAGGGTAATTCCCATAATGAGGAAAATAATGAAAAATGTAATCAGACTTTGTGTTGAAGTAAAAAGAATGTAGTTTAGTGGAAAACGCCGAACATTACGCCATCTTAATTGAAGGCCAAATAGTAAACCCGCCCAGCCTATTGCAAGGCTTACTAATGGTTCCAGGCTCCCAATAATATTTGTGTTCAGAAAGTCGAACACTCTGGGACCAAGCAGGACGCCGATTAATATGTACGGGATGCCGCTTACAATGAGCCCGGAAATAAGTGGTCTCCTTTGCACCGTGGTTCGGTTGACAAAGCGAACACCTATGAACACGACTAAAAGTACTAATAGTAATCCCAGAAAAGGTGTCATGCAAAAGAGCTCGGCGTTTTTATCAAAATTGTTAAGAATCGGTTAGTAAAGCAAGTTGTTTTAGTTGAATCTTTTCAAACAGTTGGTGAACTTAAACTACAAAACAATTGAGATTCACAGTTTAATAGAAAAAATATGGAGATCAATTTGACCAATTTAAAAAGTTATTGTTCCCGGTGAATTCTTGCTATAAGGAATGTAAATTTCTAAATTGTCATTAAAATTGAATCGAGAATATATGTCAGGCAAATTAGAATTACATTATGCCGCTGATTCCCACACTTTGGTGCGTCAGTTTTATTTCAAACATCATGAATTGTTTTCTGAGGAGAGCAGCTTTCTGTATTTGGTGAGAGATCGTTTTAGATTACAAGCTGTTCAGCGAGGTCGTTTGAGTGAACGGGGGGATATGGCATCCCCCGATCATCCCTTTCTAACCATCCCCGGATTTATAAACCTTTTATTTGAAAAGTTAAATATATCCAAAATACCTCTTAATTTTGAACAGCGTTTGCTTATTTTGCAAAAAATTGCTAAAAAACTGACAAAGAATTTTAGATATTTTAACTTTTCTGAGCAATCCTTTCCCGGCGCAGTGCTGGTGCAAATATTAATTTTTTTTGATGAAATCCGCATGGATGATAATGATGATTTGCTTATCGAACAAGCCGGTGCTGCCAATTCCATTCATTTAACCGATCGATTAACATCGGATTTGTCCCTCTTGTTTAGAGAATACGGCAAGTTATTTGAAACCCAATATCTGGATGAGGCAGGGCTTCTTAAAGAAATTTTACATGAGATATCTCCGGATTTCTTCCAACAATATTTTCCATCACTCAAATTTATAGTCTTGGAAGATGTATCCAATTTTAAAGAATTGCACATCCGATTAATAAAAAAAATTAAATCTTATGGCTACCATATTTCCCTCCAGTTTGTCTACGGACAGAATCAGGAAATTTTTCGTCATAAACAGAATTTATGGGATAGATTTAATGAGATGACTGATGTTGTGTACAATTATGATGAATCTCAGCAACTTAGTCAGTCACTGTTTAAAATGGCGGATGTATCTTATTCTTTAATAGAAAAAATTTCGATATCACCAGCTGTTAATCGAATGAGAGAAGTAGAAAATTTGGCCGGTCAAATCAAGAGACTTGTGGTGGACGGTGGTTATCAATTTTCGCAAATTGCGGTTGCTTCACCAAAATATCCGGCGTATCAATCGTTGATTGAAGCCACATTCTCCCGACATGAAATTCCCCATTCAAACTTAGTCCCCAACGTTTTGGAGCAATCATTGCCAATTCAACATCTGTTATTACTAATCAAACTACCGGCAGAAGGATATCCATTAAGGCTGATTGAGAAAATATTGGATTCACCATTTCTGATTTACGGGCATAGTTTGAAACATCCGTATTATAAAAAAATGTTGTCTCAGTTACGGGTGCATTCCGGGCAAAATGAGATTTTAGAGCAGTTAAAAAAACAGTTTTATTTTTACAGCGCAGAAGAACAGGAAACGGAATCAGAAGATCTTCACATGGAAATTTATCATCGATTGGTTGCTGTGTTGGATCAGTTGTTTTCGGATGCTTCTTTTTTCGAAGAATCTCATACTGCTTCTGAATATTATAACTATGTTGGTGAATTGATTCAATCATATGGTTTTACCTCACGGATGTTGAAGTATGGCTCTGACCTTCAGAATAAAGGAGTAGCGGATCAAATGGCTGGATTAAGTCAGTTTCTGGAAAGTTTAAATAATTGGGCGGTTACCTCAAGCGCCCTTGATCCTGCTCATAAATATACAATCGATAATTTTTTAGATTTATTGCAAACGCTTAATAAGACGGTGAACTATCAACCAAAACGACCGCAAAAATACGGTGTGCAGATAATACCTTTTTACCAACTGCATCAAACGGATGCATCTGCTGTGTTTATTCTGGGGATGGAAGATGACGCATTTCCTAAAAATTCTTCAAATAATTTTACTCATCCACAAAATTTAACGGGGAAATTTAGATCTTATATTCAGGAAAACGAATTATATAGAGATCGCGAATTTTTTCTTCAGATTGTGAATTTACCGATAGATAAATTGCAATTTTCTTATCCAAGATATCATCAGGATAATCCGATTTTACCATCACTTTTTCTCCGGGAGCTAAGAAGAATTTCCGATATCACTGATGATGCAAACGATAATTACCGGTTGTTCACTTCATCCGATATATTGGAAACTATTAGTGACAAAGTTGTTCAAGCTGATCAGAGTTCACTTGATTGGAAAAAAATTCCAACTTTCCTGCAAAAATTTCTTTCTATTGAAATGGTTGATTTTTTCAATTTCCGGTTAAACGTGGAAAGGAAGAGGCAGCAGATTGACCAACAAACCAAATGGGAGGGAATGCTTGATTCCGATAATTTAGCTAAGGCATGGTTAAATGACTTTTTCGGAAAGCGCAGTTTTTCGGCGACTCAATTGGAACGATACGCTTACTGTCCCATGATCTACTTTTTTGAACGGATACTGGATATTGAATTTCCGGAGCAGGCTGACGAATTTTTCACACCTCTGGACCGGGGAATTGTGGTTCATAATATTTTATTTCGCTTTTACCGGGAAATTTCTCCCAAAAAACAAACTCTTGATACCCTGTTGCAAATAACGGAAGAGGAATTGGATAAAATTCCGGTACCTAAAAGTATTTTGTGGCAGTTGGAAAAGGAATTTTATACCGGTAATTCACAGCATCAGGGTTTATTGCCGGCTTTTTGGGAGTATGAACAAAATATTACCAAACAATCTCAAACGGTTCCCACTCATTTTGAACTATCATTCGGGAACGAGCATGAGCAACCGAATAATGTTGATCCCTACTCTGTGGAGGAGCCGTTTAAGCTACAGTCAGGCGGGGAGGAATTCCGATTCAGAGGGAAAATTGACCGTGTGGAAATTGGGGGCAACGGTGAGCTTTTGGTGGTAGATTATAAAACCGGAACGATCCCGAATTTAAAATCGATGTGGGAAGGTGAAGTATTGCAATTACCGATCTATTTGAAAGCCGGACACCACATTCTCGAGCAGAAATATGAAAATTTGGAAAAAGTGGGTGGTGCAATCTACTTGTTGAAAAAAGCAAAGGAGATTCAAAAAAAGATACTATTTTGGGATCAATCTTTCATGTTCGGAGAACCGGAACCGTCTAAATCTGCATTAATACCCAATGATAAGTATAGCATTGATAACACTCCCGCTACTTTAGATGATTTTATTGAACGAAGTTTGAATTTTGCAACCGGTTATATTAGGGATATTCGTCGAGGTAGATTTCCGCACACTTCTGAGAAAAAAAATTGTATCCGGTGGGACGGAACGCAGTGTGATTTTCTGCCACTCTGTCGGGTAAATTGGTTTAAACAAGGTAAATTGGCATAAATTAAAAAAATTTAAGCATCAAATAAAATATTTTATTATTTTATGAAAAAAAGAAAATCAATTTAAAGAATATCCAATTTATGAATAATAAAACTATTCTAATTTTAGGAGATAGTAGAAAAGAATTATATAATTTTGAAGATAATTCAGTAGATTTAATTTTTACTTCACCTCCTTATGCAGATAGCAGGAAAAATACCTATGGAGGAATACACCCCGATGATTATGTTACATGGTTTTTACCAATTTCTGAACAGTTATTAAGAATATTAAAGCCATCTGGAACTTTTGTTTTAAATATAAAAGAAAGAGTATTAAATGGTGAGAGACATACATATGTAATAGAATTAATACTTGAAATGAGAAAACAAGGGTGGTTGTGGACAGAAGAATTTATTTGGCATAAAAAAAATTCCTATCCAGGTAAATGGCCAAATAGGTTTAGAGATTCTTGGGAGAGACTATTACAATTCAACAAGAATAAGAAATTTAAAATGCGGCAAGATCGCGTAATGGTTCCTGTTGGAGACTGGGCACAGACCCGTTTAAAAAAATTAAGTGATACTGATCGACAAAGAGATAATTCCAAAGTTGGCAGCGGATTTGGAAAAAATATTTCTAATTGGGTACATAGAAAAAAAGTCTATCCCAATAATGTGTTATATCTTGCTACTGAATGTAACAATAAAAATCATAGTGCAGCCTTTCCTGATGCCTTACCAGCTTGGTTTATAAAGTTATTTACAGATGACGGAGATTTAGTGTTAGATCCTTTTATGGGATCTGGTACAACCCTTGAAGTTGCTAGGAAATTGGGTAGAAGAGCTGCGGGCATTGAAATAGTTCCTGCATATTATGATATGGTTAAGAATAAACTTGAACCTTTGGAGTACAAATTGTTTGAACGAATGGAGACTTATGAGACAAATAAGTCAAAATGATGTAGTGAATTATGTTAAAAAAAATATAGGTACGTTTCACGCTGCAAGATTTAATAGTTTGAATAACTTAAAACTAGAAAAAATACTAAAGAGAAAAAATCCCTATTTGTTTAAAGCAAAAAACATTTTAACTGCTGAAAGCTTAATTCGTACTTTGTTAGATGCCCATTTATCATCCCAAGAAGAAACTATTTTTGGAAATTTCTTAGAGGGACTTGCCATATTTATTAATGAAACAGTTTATGATGGGAGAAAATCTTCAGCTGAAGGAATCGATCTCGAATTTGAAAAGGAAGGTATAAAATATATTTTGTCTATAAAGTCAGGTCCTAATTGGGGCAACAGCAGTCAAATTGCAAGGATGAGAGATAATTTTAAAAAAGCTAAAAGAATTTTACGAACAAGTAATTCAAGGATAAATATTATTGGTGTAAATGGATGCTGTTATGGAAGGGATACTAAACCGGATAAAGGAGATTATTTGAAATTATGTGGTCAAAAATTTTGGGAATTTATATCAGGCAATGAAAACTTGTATACTGAGATTATAGAGCCCTTAGGTAACAGAGCCAAAGAAAAGAATTTGGAGTTTGAAAATTATTATGCAGAAGTAGTTAATAAGTTTACACTTGAACTTGGAAATAAATTTTGTAAAAATGGGAAAATAAATTGGGAAGAATTAATACAGTTTAACTCTTCTAAAAAATAAAAAAGATAACTACGGTGATTCTACCCCACTCGTTTCTGAAATTTTGCCACGCCCATTGAAATGATCAAAAGTCCCAGAATTGTCATAGGTAACACATCCCGCCAAAGGTAAACCAATGATGACCCCTTCTGGAAGATATCCCGGATAATATACATAAAATATCGCATGGGATTCAGATAGGTAAGTTTCTGTAAAATCGATGGCATATTTTCAATGGGGATAAAAAATCCGCTCATGATGATCATGAAAACCATAAAAAACCATGCCACAAACATTGCCTGCTGCTGTGTGTTTGTGAAGGTAGAAATGAATATGCCAAATCCAATGGTGGTAAACAAGTATAAGAAAGATAAAAAAGCTAAGAGCATGTAACTTCCACTCATGTGAATATTAAATAATAAGATGGCTACAAACATGACGATTGCCATTTCAATATATGATAAAATCAAAAATGGTATAATTTTCCCCACAAGTAGCTGGTGTTTTTTTAGCGGAGTAACCATCAATTGCTCAAGTGTACCGATTTCTTTTTCTTTTACCAGACTCATTGCAGAGAGCATCATTGGAATAATGGTTAGCAGAACCACTACAATTCCGGGCACCATGAATTGCTGGCTGTTGAGTTCAATATTATACCACATGCGTTCGAGCATTGTTACCAGGTGTACTTGTTGCCTCACTTTGGTATTTTGAGAAACGGCGCCTGATTTTAATCCTAAATCCTGTAGAATTGTGTTGGCGTAACCTAACGCAACACCGGCGGTATTACCATCCACTCCGTCTACAATTAATTGAATTTGCGGATTCAAATGCCGCTGCAGATCGCGACTAAAGTTTTCCGGTATCACAACTGCAATTTGATTATCCCAGGCTTTCATGTTTTCACGAATATTGCTAATGTTCAGGTTTAGGTCTACCAGATCGAATCGCTCGGTATGGTTAAAGGCTCGTACAATTTCTCTACTGAACTGACTGCTGTCGTAATCCACAATGGCTAATTTAATGTGTTTTACATCTGTGGTGATTGCATATGAAAGCACCAAAAGCTGAAGGATCGGGACGACAAAGATAATTCCGATCATAGGCGGATCACGGAAGATTTGACGGAATTCCTTTTGAATCATTTGAAAAATTCGTTGCATACTATTTCTCCAGGTTGGTGCTGAATTTTCGGGTTGCCACAGTGAGTAACACAGTGGACATCAGAACTAAAATAAGGGTAGGTTGAATTAAGTGTAATAAGGTGCTTCCTTTTAAAATGATTCCACGAGCAATCAACAAATAATATCTTGCCGGAACCAGATAAGTTATGTATTGCAGGAGAGTGGGCATTGACGGTATGGGAAAAATGAATCCGGATAACATAAATGTTGGCAGTAATGTGGCAATCAGGGCAATCATCATAGCAACCTGTTGGGTTTGGGCAATTGTAGAAATTAAAAGTCCCAGGCTAAGCGAGGTAATGATATAGAGTGTGGATAGCAGAGTAAGTAGAAGCAGACTGCCGCGAAACGGGACATTAAACAGAAATATCCCTATCAATAATATGACTGCACCCACCAGAAATGCTAACACAATGTACGGAAGCACTTTTCCTAATATGATTTGATGAGAACGAATCGGAGACACCAGAATTTGTTCAAGCGTGCCGGTCTCTTTTTCTCGTGTGATGGCAATACTGGTAAGTAATGCCGAAATCATAATTAATAAAAGGGCAATCAAACCTGGAACAAAAAAGTATGTGCTTTTTTTGTCCGGATTAAACAGAATTGAACTCCGTATATCAAACGGCAGCGGAATTTGGCGATTATTTGTACGGTTAAAACCGGTGATAACCTGATTACAGTAATTTCGAATGGCAGTTGCTGCGTTTGCATCTGACGCATCAATGATAAATTGCAGCGGAATTTCAGCTCTTCGGTTCAACTGTTTGTCGAAATCATGTGGAATAACCATGATCACATGGGCTTGGCGTCTTTTGAAAATTTGATCGATTTGGGACAACTTGCCTTCGTAGAAGAAGGGTAAAAAGAATTCGCTACCTTTAAATTCGTGGATCAATTCTCTGGACATTGGTGACTGTGCATGATCGACAATGCCTATTTTTGCTTCTTGCAGTTCCATTTTTAATGCATAACCGAACATAACTAACTGTAGAACAGGCATAAAAAAAATAATAACAAGTGTTCTGGGATCGTGAATGATATGAAAGAATTCTTTTCGGGCAACTGAACTAATCATGCGTTTATTTTTAAGTCGGATTTTTCTCATGTTTCAATTTCTGTTGTTTCTCAGTTGTTCTCTTTTCACCAGATCAACAAAGACGCTTTGAATGGTGGATTGGTTATATTGTTTTTTTAATTTTTCGGGCGTATCCAGGGCGATAACTCGTCCGGCACTCATAATGGAAATCCGGTTGCAATATTCTGCTTCATCCATAAAGTGCGTGGTCACAAATACTGTGGTGCCCTCACTGGCGGTTTGATGAATCACTTCCCAGAATGCCCGTCTCGATTTGGGATCCACGCCCGAAGTTGGCTCATCCAGGAAAACAATCGGTGGATTGTGAATCATGGCGGTTCCCAACGCCAGACCCTGTTTGAATCCCGGTGGTAAATCTCCGGTTCGGCTATGTGCCCATTGGGTTAAACTCAAACTTTCCAAAATTTCAGAGCGCTTTTGTTGAATTTGATCCCGCTTTAGTCCATAAATTCCACCATAAAATTCAATATTTTCTTCAATTGTCAAATCTTCGTAGAGGGAAAACTTTTGGCTCATATACCCGATATTTTGTTTTATTCTTTCACTCTGTTTGTTGATATTAAAACCAGCAACTGTACCTTCGCCGGTAGTTGGTTTTAACAAACCACACAACATTCGGATCATGGTGGTTTTGCCGGCACCATTCGCCCCTAAAAACCCGAAAATCTCTCCCCTTTTTACCTGGATACTCACCTGATTCACTGCAGTAAATTGACCGAATTTTCGGGTAAGATTTTCAGTTTCCACCGAGTAGCCGGAGTTCAAGATACTGCCTCCTGAGTTAGCTCCATAAAAACATCCTCCATGCTCGGTGTTTGTTTTTTCCAGGACTTTAAATTATTCTCAGTGGCTTTTTGCCATTTTTCCCAATCCTCATATTGGGGATCCGTTAGGAAACTTACGTGCACAGCATCTCCGAACAACTGTGTGTTGTGGACCATTGGTAAATTGCGGAAAAAGGTTCTCAATTGGTGCAAGTTGTCTCCAGTGATGCGGTAAAGTGGGTGTGTGTACCGGTCGATAACTTCCTGTGGTGTTCCTCGTGCAATGATTTCACCCTTATGAATAAGGGCAATTCTGCCGCACAATTCTGCTTCTTCCATGTAAGCGGTGGATACGATAATGGTAGTACCATCTTTTTTAATTTCACTCAAAATATCCCAAAATTCTTGTCTGGAAACCGGATCGACTCCATAGGTGGGTTCGTCCAGTACCAAAATCTGAGGTGTATGAATCAGTGCACATGAAAGTGCCAGTTTCTGTTTCATTCCCCCGGATAAAGCACTGGCTTGCCGATTCTTAAAGGGTTGTAATCTGGAGAACTCATATAGCTGTTTTAGGCGTGACCTTCTATCGGAATCCGGCACCTGAAATAAATCAGCGAAAAATTGCAGATTTTGTTCAACGGTTAAATCCGGATAGAGTGAGAAACGTTGGGGCATATAGCCAAGAATTTGCCTGATGGCGTAAATATCTTTGGATACATCATTTCCCATAACTAAAATTTGACCGCTTTCCGGCTTTAATAAGGTGCAAACGGTTCGCATTAAAGTGGTTTTACCTGCGCCGTCCGGACCAATTAAGCCAAACAACTCACTTTTTTCGATCTGCATAGATATGTTTTTCACTGCCTCGACCGACTCATAATTTTTACTGAAATTTTTTATATCGAGTGCCGGCATATCCAATTCACTTTAAATGTGTTTAACTAATAATACAATTCAAAACCGGACTTCAACCGGCATGCCTTGTTTGAGAAGTTGTTCCTCATTCTGAATTTTTACTTTTACTGCATACACCAGAGAAGTACGGGTTTCGGGTGTTAAAATGGTTTTTGGTGTGAATTCTGCCTCAGGGCTAATCCAGCTTATTTCTCCATCCAAAGTTTTCTGACTGCCATCCGGAACAATTTTCACTACCTGACCAATTTTGGTTTCGGGTAACATGGTTTCGGCAAGGTAAATTTTTACCCACACCTGTTCTAATTCAATAATCTCAAAAACCGGGCTCAATGGCGGTATAGCTTCCCCTGTTTCATAATATTTGTTGGTGATTGTGCCTGATATCGGTGCTGTAATGGTGGCATCTTTAATTTTCTTTTGAATTGAATTTAGTTGGGCATTCACTTGTTTCTTTTTGGCGGCAATATTTTGAAACTGTTGTAACGCCGTTTGGTAACCGGATTCCGCGCTTTCCAATTTGTTCTTTAAATCATCCACTGTTTGCTGAGGAACGGATTCTTTCTTATGCAATTCAAGGAATCGTTGATATTTCTCACGCACATACCTAAGATTGGTTTTAGCCTGATTCAAACTGGTAAGTGCAACTTCCCGCTGCACATTGATTTCCTCTAATGCTCCTTCTAATCGGTCTTTTTGATAGGTCAGTTCAACTGTATCCACCTGTGCAAGCATGTTGTTTGTTTTTACCCGATCTCCCTCATCTGCAAAAAGCTTTAAGATTTTACCACCGGTAATCGCAGGTACTTGAACTGTGGTTCCTTCAACAATACCGGTAAATATCTTCTCACCATTTTCACCGCTGCATGAAATGAATAAAAGCGAACTCATTACAAGTAAAATTGATATGTTCCTAATCATCTGTTCCTCCATTTGCAAAAACTTGGTAAATGCATAACATCAATCTCGATCGATTATTCCTGTTGCGTAATCCATTTGAGTTTTGTTCTTTAACCAGCTAATATAAGTTTGCTTAAGCTGGAGTTCGGCAGCAGTCAACGAACTTTCTGCATCTGTTAAATCGATGGTCGTTGTTAATCCTTGTTCAAATTTTTGTTTGGTAATCCGATAACGTTCGTTCTCCTGGTCCAGTAGTGACTGTGACATTTGAATTTGATCGATATCGCTGAGCATGTTACGGTAACTTTGTTTCACTTCCTGTTCAATTGAGGCAATTATTTTCTGTTCTTCAACGGTAAGAATATCAATGGATTGTTTGGCTTGCTGAACCCGGTTTCTAACCTTGCTTCTATTCCATAAATGCCATCGTAAATTGATGCCTACTGTATAGTAATTCATCCATTCATCCTCAAAGAAATTGACTCCTGGTCTGCCATAATGATAGCTTGCTTGGGCGAAAATCTGTGGATATAAACCGGATTTTACTGCATTTCTTTGAAATTGTTGTGCTCGGAGCTGATGTTTTATCTCCATTAATTCCGGCCTATGCTGTCTTGCCTGAGTCAGATAATCCTCTAATTCCCCTGTGATTAAGGCTAGTTTTTCTTCAGTGAAAGGGGTAATAGATGATATTTCTGTCAAGTTTAATACCTGTGCAATTTGATCTAATATTATCTTTTGCTGATGCTGAAGTTTGTTCAGTTGCGTCTGTATTTTGAGGACTTGGTTGGAAATTTTCAAAGTATCGAATCTGCTTACCTGTCCCGCTTCATAGAAATTTTTCACAGAATTAAGATTATTTCGTGCTCGCGTCAAACTCGCTTGTAGCACTTCTTGCTGCAAAAGATTCAACTGGGCAGTATGATAAAGCTGATGGATTTGCAGTAAAATTTTATTTTTTACTTCCTTTTTCTGCGCCTTTGTAAGTTGGATTTGCTGTTCGGCATAATTGATTTTGTTGTGAGTACGGAAGCCTGTAAAAATAGGTTGTTGAAGAGTAGCATTGACATCGTATTGCTCTTTAACGCCCGCTTCAATCTCAATTTGTGGAGCTCCAGGGATAGCGAATGGAATCTCCAGTATTGCCAATTCCGATTTGTAATTGAATGAGCTATTGAATGAGAGCGTTGGGAAATAACCTGCTTTTTGGACGGATAACTCTGTAAGGGCTGTTTGAATTCTTTTCTCCTGCTGTTTTAAGGTCAAGTTATTTTGTTTGCTTAGAGAGATCGCTTTTTTGAGAGTAAGTTGTTCATTAACGGTTTGAGGTAACCCTTCTTTTGTGAAGAAAAATAATAAGAGTAAAAAAATGAAATAAGTTCGTTGCATCTGTTTTCCACTATTTTTAAGTTCGAATGCCGTTCCAAACCAACTTGAAAATTTCTTCTTTCCTTTTTTCAGTAAAATCCGGATTTTTGATTTCAATCCCCGGAAATATGTAGGGAATAATTGGTTGAGCTAAAAATCCGGAAATACACATCCCAATAATATTGAATAATAAATGATGAGGATCGTAAGGTCGTATTTTCTTTTGAGAGATAGCCTGAGATAATTTTTCAATGATCTTTTGTGGTGGTGACTCATTTATCTCTTGTCTAATTTCGTTCATAATCGTCTTTAAATTTTGACCTTCATTATCAATTTCCCATAACATAAAGCGCATAACTTTCGGATTTTGCTGAAGTTTGTCGATATAATTATGTATAAAAAAATGAAGCATGTCCTTTATATTTCCCTCATAAGGTATGGATTGAAAGAAGTTTTCCATAAAAGTCCGAACTTCTCGTTGGAAAACATGTTGATAAAGCCTTTCTTTAGAGCGGAAGTAGTAGTGAAGCATGGCTTTATTGATGTTTGCTGTTTCTGCAATCTCTTGCATCCGAGCGCCCTGTTTGCCTTTCTTTATAAAAACCTGGCTGGCTGCCTGAAGTATTTTTTCTTCTGTCTGCGTTGTAGATTGCATACTAAAATTATCCAATAAGTTATATTAGTTAGTTTAACCAAATAGTTAAATCATCCGGTTAAATAATAATATCTAAAATTCGGGTTGTCAAGATCAAAAATGAAATTTAAATGATTGTATCTTTGCTCCGCAGAGTGTAATAATAATAAATAAAAAGTATGAATTTGTGTTAAAACCTCATCCCCTGCCTGCGCCGAAGCTTCGGCAGGCAGGCTTTCCTCTCACACGGTGACCACCATGTGGCATCCCCCTTTCCCTTCTCCAACGTGGAGAAG